>DATNCF010000628.1:0-5119 GCA_035571675.1 Burkholderiales bacterium
AGAAGTAATCAGGGGCGACTACGTCGCCGGCAAAAATTTCGCCGGATCCACCGGCTTGCCCAGCCTTCGGATTTCGAAGTGCAGCTTCACTGAATCGCTGTCGGTATTGCCCATCTCGGCCACTTTCTGGCCCTTGACCACGCGCTGGCCTTCCTTCACCAGGATTTCGCTGTTGTGCGCGTATACGGTGGAGTAGGCCTTGTTGTGCCGGATGACGATGAGCTTGCCGTAGCCGCGTATGCCGCTGCCCACGTACAGCACCGTGCCCGAGGCGCTGGCGTAGACGGGCTGGCCGTCCTTGCCGGAGATGTCCATGCCCTTGTTCCCGCTGTCGGAAAAGGGGGTGCTGACACGCCCTGCCGTGGGCCAACCCCAATCCACCTTGTCATCATCGTCGTCCGCCTGGGACGCTGCCGGCGGCGGGGGTGCGGCCGGCGGCGCCGGCTTGATCTCGGGCGCGGGCACGGGCGGCGGCTTGATTTCCGGCCTGGCGATGGACGCCAACTGGGGAGCGGGCGCAGGTACAGGGGCGGACGCGGCGGCCGGCGCGGATGCGAGACCGGTCACGGGCGTGGGCACGGGCGGGCGCGGCTGCGACAGCAGGGCCAGGTTCTCGGGGGTATAGCGCAACTTCACGGCGCGCGGTTCACTCTTCACCAGTTCTGCTGAAGCGGCGGGTTTCGATTCCAGGGGACGCGACTCAGGGGCCCGTGAATCCAGGGGGCGAGACTGGGGCGCCGCCGCCTCGGCCAGCGGCCGCACCTGCACCCCGCCCTGGTCGGCCGGCGCGGCCTCGCCGGGCGGCCGCAGCCGCAGCACCTGGTCGATGCGGATCATATTGGGGTTGGCCAGGTTGTTCCATTCGGCCAGGTCGCGGTAGCCCACGCCGTGGTCGAGGGCGATGCTATACAGCGTGTCGCCGCGCTTGACCGTGTAGGTATCGCCGCCCTCGCCCGCCGCAGGCGCGGGCTTGGCGGTCGCGGCGATGGGAGGTGGCGTGCCCAGGCTGCGCGTGACCACCGGCGCGGGCGTGTGCGAGGCGCAGCCGGCAGCCAACAGGGCCGCCAGGGGCATGCCCAGGCTCCATCCGCGGCGCAAGACCGGTCTCACTGCTTGCCGGCCCGCAGCGGCACGAAGCGCACCGCATCCAGCCGGCGCTCGGAAAATCCGGTGGCGGTGCGCTCGACCAGCAGCAGCACCTGGTCCTGCACGCCCACCGGCGCAATCAGCCTGCCGCCCACGGCAAGCTGGGTCTTCAGCGCCGGAGGCAGTTCGGCAGCGGCGGCGGCGCTGATGATGGAATCGAAGGGCGCGGCTTCGGGCAGGCCCTCGCTGCCGTCGCCGTAGGCCAGGCGCAGGTTGCCGATGCGCATGGGCCGCAGGTTGGCGCGCGCGCGTTCGTGCAGGCCCTGGATGCGCTCGATGGAATACACCTCTTTTGCCACCTGCGCCAGCACCGCGGCCTGGTAGCCGCAGCCGGTGCCGATTTCCAGCACCTTGCCCAAGCTTCGCTTTTCGTCTCCATCAGCGCGACCCTGGCGCAGCGCCGCGATCATGAGCGCCACCACGAAGGGCTGGGAAATGGTCTGCTCGAAGCCGATGGGCAGCGCGGTGTCCTCGTAGGCGCGGCTGGCGAGCGCCTCGTCCACGAACAGGTGCCGCGGCACCGCGCCCATGGCGGCGAGCACGGTTTCGTCGCGGATGCCTTTCTCGCGCAGCCGCTCCACCATGCGGTCGCGGGTGCGCTGCGAGGTGAAGCCGATGCCCTGGCTTTTCCTGGCCGAGTTCATCATGCCGCCAGCCATTCGTCGACCTGACGCATGCGCGACTGGTCGGTCAGGTCCATCTGAAGCGGCGTGATGGACACCATGTTGTTGGCCACGGCGTGGAAATCGGTGCCCTCGCCGGCGTCGGCCGCCCCGCCCGCGGCGCCCACCCAGTACACGGTTTCGCCGCGCGGGTTTTCGGTGCGGATGACGGGCTCGGCCTTGTGGCGCTTGCCCAGGCGCGTGACGCGCACGCCGCGCACGGCCGCGCGCTCGATGTCGGGCACGTTCACGTTGAGGAGCGTGGCCGCCGGCGGCGGACGGCGCTGGAAGCGCTGCACCAGCTCGCGCGCCACCTCGGCCGCCGTTTCGAAATGCTTGCCCGACTTGCTCGCCAGCGACACGGCGATGGCCGGAATGCCCAGCAGGTAGCCCTCGGTGGCGGCGGCCACGGTGCCGGAGTAAATCGTGTCGTCGCCCATGTTGGCACCGTGATTGATCCCCGAGAGCACGATGTCGGGCAGGTCGGCCAGCAGGCCGGTGACCGCCAGGTGGACGCAGTCGGTCGGCGTGCCGTTGACGAAATGGAAGCCGTTGGCGGCCTTGCGCACGTACAGCGGCCGGTCCAGGGTCAACGAATTGGAGGCGCCGCTGCGGTCACGCTCGGGCGCCACCACGGTGACGGTGCCCAGTCCCGACAGGGCCGAGGCCAGCGCCGCGATTCCCGGGGAAAAATAGCCGTCGTCGTTGCTGAGGAGGATACGCATGTTCCACCCGAATTATATCAACCGGACGATGCGAACCGGCGGGCAAACCGCCTAAGCGCCGGCTTTGTCTGCGGGGTCGGACGGGGGTGCGGAAGGCGCACAATCCGGAGATCCGGTCATGGCCTCGGTTGTGGACTCGGCCGCAATAACCGGTTCGGGCAGCTGCTTTTTCCAGAAGCGCGGCTGAGCGCTGAACTGCGCCCAAACCCGCGGCAGGTCATCCAGGTGGCTGCCGCGCTTCGCCGCCAGCCAGCCCTGGGCCCGCGCCAGGGTCAGTGCCTTCGACTCCGCGTCGATGGACAGCTCGGCCAGCAGGCGCTCGGCCGTGGCACAGTCGTTCAGGCCGCCCAAGGCCTCCTGGAGAGCGGCCAGCGAGCGGGCGTATTCGCGGCAACGCCTGCCCTCGAACAGGGGTGCAAAGAATTCCGCGGCATAGCGCAGCTTTTTCGTGCGGATGCGCAGGCGGTGAAGCTCGGCGTAGGGCACCGCGCCGGCATCGCCAGTCGCGGAGAGGGCTTGGTCCACTCCGTCGCCCTGCCCCAGGTACGGCTGCAGTTCACGGCCTTTTTTACGCACGCGCCGGTGCGCGGACTGCAGCAATTGCGCCGCCAGCCTGGGCAGGGCGTTCCCCGGCTGCCCCGCAGGCACGGGAAGGGCTGCGGGGCTGCTCGACGTCGCCGGCGCGGCGAGGAACCGTCCCAGCCCCAGCAGGCCCTGCACGCAGGCGGCCGATGCAAGGAATTCACGCGCGGCGCGCGCATGCGCGGCACGCAGTCGGGCCGCCTTGCGCGCCAGCGCAGCGACCTCGGCGTCTTCCGGGAAAGCCGCGGCAAAGGGCCGCACCGTGCCCAACCAGAACACATCCCAGTCGCGCGCCGCGCCCAGGGTGTTGCCGGCCGTAGCAATCAGGTCCGCCACGGCCGCGGGCAAGTGCAGATCCACGGCGCCGTCGAACACCGTCAGGGCCGAGCGCATGCGCCGCAATGCCACGCGCGCCTGGTGCAGGAATTCCGGGTCCCGGCCCGCCAGCACCCCTTCCTGGTTGGCGAGCAGGTGGCCGGCGCAATCCTCCACCAGCGCCAGCAGGGCTTCGGCCGCTTGCATGCGCTTGTCGAGCCGGGAAGGCGCCGCCTTGACCGGCTGCGCCGCGCGGCGCGCGGCCAGGGCCTGGCCGCGTTCGGCCTTGCTGGCGCGGCCGATGCGCAAGGGAACGACCTCGGCAAGTTCACCGGCCAGCTCGAACAGCCGCTCGGCGCGGCCCTGCTTCAACTCCAGTTCGATTTCGCACAGGGGTGCGGAACGGCCGCCGCTCTTGATGCGCCCCTGGTCCAGGCACAGCTCGGCCGTGCTGCCGTCGGCAAAAGCGAGCGGGATCAGGGTGCGCGCGAAATCGGTCTCGAACACCGGCGCGAGCGCCTTGAAGCCGCGCGCGCCCAGCAGCTTGAAAGCCGGCGTGGCCTTGAAGGCCTCCAGCGACAGCCCGGGCCCCGCCACCGGCACCTCCCACTCGCCGCGCGATTCCAGGCCGGCCACCGAGCCGCCGCGGCTTTTCACGGCCTGCAGCCAGCGCGCGCCTTCGCGCCGCAGGCGCAGCGCCATGCCGGCGCGGCGCAGCGCCTCGTCGGGCGTGTCGAAATAGCGCGTCACCAGCTTCAGGTTGCGCGCGCGGCCGCTCTTGCGCGAGCGCACCGCCGCGAGCGCGGGCACCTTGCGCAGCGTTTCGAGAGAAACGAGCAGCTTGAGCTCGATCTCGGTGGCCATCGGTCCCCGGGCTCAGCGCCGCTCGGCCGACAGCACGCCGGGAATGCCGGCCACCTGGTCCAGAGTTTGCCGCAATTGCGGCAGGTCCCTCACTTCGAGGGTGAAAGCCAGCGTGGCCAGTTGCTGGCGCGACAGCGTGCTCACGCCCGTGACGTTGATGCGCTCGCGCGCCAATACTTCGGAGATGTCCTTGAGCAGCCCCGGCCGGTCCGAGGCGCGCACCACGATGTCCGCGGCGTGGACGCGCTCGCCGCGGGCCTGGCCCCAGGTTGCCGTCAGTGCGCGCTCGGGCTGGCGCTCCAGAAGGTAGGCCAGACTGCGGCAGTTGCTGCGATGCACAGACACGCCGCGGCCGCGCGTGACGAAGCCGGTGATCGGGTCGGGTGGCACGGGCTTGCAGCAGCGCGCGAGCTGGGTCATGAGCCGGTCCACGCCCACCACCAGGATGCCCTCGGAGGCCTCGCCGGCGCGGCTCTTGCGCGCCAGCCGCTCGCCCAGCATTTCGTCGATGGCCGCGTCCCGCTGCGGCGCTTCGGCCGGAGACGGCTCATCGCGCAGGGCCTCCTGCAACTGGCGGTGGCCCACGTCCTCGCGGCCCACGGCGGCGAACAGGTCTTCGGCCTTGGCGAAGCCCAGCCGCTCGGCCAGCGCATCCAGGCTGGCCCCGGTCCTGCCCTCGCGCTGCAGCTCGCGCTCCACCGTGGCCCGGCCCACCGCCACGGTCTCGGCCAGCCCCACGCTGTTGAACCACTGCCGCACCTTGTGGCGGGCGCGCGAGCTGTGGATGTAGCCGGCCGCCGGATTGAGCCAGTCGCGCGACGGCCC
>DATNCF010000629.1:0-2673 GCA_035571675.1 Burkholderiales bacterium
CGCCGCTGCGCCGCCGTCAGCACGTCCAGGCGGTCGTGGTCGTAGTGGGTGCGGTGCTGATAAAGCACGCAGTCGAAGCGGCCCTCCCCGACCCGGTCGATGGGCACCTCGTGCACATTGGAGCCCCAGGGCAACCGGCCGCCCACGCCGGCGTAGAGCGGCGGGTATCCCGGCTTGGTCACCAGGAAAAAGTCATGCGGCACCTGGCTGAGGTAGTACAGGTAATTGCCGTGCACATGCCAGGTGAGGATGCGCAACCGCCTGCCGGGACCGCTGTCGTTCATGCGTTCTCCTTTACCCGTTGCGCGCCCGCCGCGTCTGCCCCCCGAGCAGGGGCCCGGCGGCGCTGGAGCTGCTCCATGGCGGCCGCAATCACCTGCGCCGGCGTGACGTTCAGGGCGCAGGGATGGCCCACCGGGCACACGGCGTAGGCGCAGGGACGGCAGGCCGGGTAATCGGCGATGACGCGGTGTCTGGCCGCATCCAGCGGCGCCCAGCGCCGGGTGTCGCTGCCCAGAGCCACCACGACCGAGGGCGTGCCCACGGCCGCCGCGATATGCGAAATGCCCGTGTCGTTGCATACCACCAGGGGCGCGGCCGCGACCAGCGCGGCCAAGCCTCCCAGGCTGGTGGCGCCGGCGAGCGAAATAGCTGACCTGCGGGCGGCGCCGCCCATGCGCTGCCGCACCGAATCCACCAGGTCGGCTTCCGCCTGAGTGCCGGTCAGCAGCACATTCCAGCCTCGCAGCGCCAGTGCATCCGCCACCCGGGCGAAGCGCTCGGGTGGCCAGCGCCTGGACGGGAGTTGCGAGCCGGCGTGCACAATCACGGCCCGCTCGGGATGCACACCATGCCGCTGCAACAAACCGTGCGCTTCGGCGCGGTCCGCCCCGGTCAGGGGAAACCACAAGTTGTCGTCGCCAGGGCCGAGCCCCAGCGCCTCCGTGAGCCTGGTGTAACGCCGCGCTTCCGGCAACTCGTCCGGCCAAGGGATGAAGCAGCCGGCGCGGCGCTCGCCGGGCTGGCGGAATCCGGCGTTGTATCCGGCTCCCCACTGCAGCACGATGTCGTTGGCCGCGCCGCCGCTGCCATGCATCTGTATGGCCAGGTCCAGCCCCCGGCCGCGCAGTTCCGCCGCCAGCCGCGGCAGTCCCGCATCGCTTTGTTCCTGCTCGGGGAAACCCACGGCGCCCGGGAAGAGGATCAGTTCATCGATCAGCGCGGCATAGCGCGCGACGAACGCGCGCGCCCACGGCAGGCCGACCAGGCTGATGTGGGCGCTGGGAAAGCCCGCGCGCAGGGTGCACAGCGCCGGCACCGCGCACAGCAGGTCGCCGAGCTGCAGGGCCCGGAACACCGCGATCCGTGGCGGGGATGCGGGCATCAGAAAAACGCCACCCTGAAGCGCACTGCCCCGTACAGGCGCCAGAACACCGACAGCGGCGGGATGCACAGCGACGTCCACAGCATTTCCGCCCGGTGCGCGGCGCTGGTGGCCGTGCCATGCAGGCGCCGCAGGGCGAAGCCGAGGCTGAGGCCCGCCCAGACGGCGAGGCATGCCAGCGCCACGCCGAACCACTGCCCCAGCGCGGCCGCGGCGGCGCCCAGCAGGCACAGCACGATGGCGTAGTACCTCCAGGGCCGCGGCGTGGCGATGCGGTTCGCGTACAACCCGCGGTACTTCTTGTACAGCAGGGCGTCGAACTGGCTCTTGCGTTGCTGGGCAATGCTCACGCCCCAGCGCGCGGGGCGCACGGGATGGACGACCACGGCCCGCTCGGCGCGCCCGATGCGGTATCCCGCGCAGAGAATGGCGAACTGCAAGTCCGAGTCCTCGCGCCACGCGGCCGTGTAATGCTCGTCAAAGCCGCGCACCCGTTCCAGCACCGCGCGCCGCACGAAGCAGTTCGCCGTGGCGAATTCGGCGCGGGCGAGGCCGGCGCAATCCAGTTCGTAGTCGGTGGGACGCGGCGGCAGCGGTACCTCGATACGGCCGGCCACCGCGCCCACGTCCAGGCGCAGGGCCTGCAGCCCCTCGGCCAGCCAGTGCGGATGCGGAATGGTGTCGTCATCGGTGAAGGCGATGAATTCGGTGCGCGCTTCGCGCCAGCCGCGGTTGCGCGCCCCCGCCGGCCCCTGCGTGGCGGTGACGGCGATATAAGTGAAGCGCGGCCCGCGCCCGGCGTGCATGGCCTCGAAGCGCCGCACCAGCCGCTCCGTGTCCGGGTCGCAGCCGTCGTCGCACACCATCACCTCGTAATAGGGCGGGGCGAGGCTTTGCCCCGCGACCGCTTCCAGGCACCGTGCCAGCAGATCCGGACGGCGGAAAGTGGGAATCACCACCGTGATGCTGGGCGCCGGCCCGGCCCCGACATTACGCTCCCCCATCCCCATGCCTCCATGGGCCGGCGCGTTCATGCCGCCGCCTTTTCCAGCAGGAAGGGGCCGATGACCAGCGCGTCCAGCGGCGAGGTCCAGAACGATTCCACGGCGTCGCGCGGCGAGCACACCATGGGTTCGCCCCGGGTGTTGAACGAGGTGTTGACCAGCACCGGCACGCCGGTGCGGCGGTGGAAGGCGGCCAGGAGGTCGTAATACAGCGCATGCTGCTCCCGGCTGACGGTCTGCACCCGGGCCGTGCCGTCCACGTGGCGCACGGCGGGAATGAGCTTT
>DATNCF010000630.1:0-4088 GCA_035571675.1 Burkholderiales bacterium
CCATTCCCTTCAACGAGACGCGCGACTACGTGAAGAAGGTCATGGCCAACACGGTGTTCTATTCGGCCGTGCTGGGCGGCGCCAGCGTGCCGCTCAAGACCCGCCTGGGCACCATCGCCGGCCGCGGCGCCGGCGACAGCGTGGCCGTGCTCAAGGACGGCGACGGCGAGCCCATACCGTAATCGCCCTGACTTCCAAGCCGAGGGCGCCGCACCGCCAGGGCAAAGAAGACGTGCTCGCTCGAACCGCGCCCGCTTGCAGCGCCGCGCTGCGCTGACGCGGCAGAAGGTCATGCGGAGATTCCTGAAACACGCCTGTTAGAATGACCGCATGAGCAGAATACTGGTCCTCGGCGGCAGCGGCTTCGTCGGCCGCTCCGTGGTGCGTCGCCTCGCGGCCGAGGGCCACAGCGTCATCGTTCCCACGCGCCGGCGCGAGCGCGCCAAGCGCCTCATCCTGCTGCCCACCGTGGACGTGGTGCAGGCCGACATCCACGACCAGGCCGTGCTGGCGCGCCTCGCGCGCGGCTGCGATGCCGTGATCAACCTGGTGGGCACGCTGCACAGCCCTGCGCGTTCGGCGGGCAAGCCCTACGGCGCCGAGTTCGAGCGCGTGCACGTGCGCCTGCCGCAGGCCGTGGTGGAGGTGTGCCGCGAGGCAGGCGTGCCGCGGCTGCTGCACATGAGCGCGCTCGGGGCGCGCGGCGACGCGCCCAGCGAATACCTGCGCTCCAAGGGCGACGGCGAAGCCTGGGTGCTGGCCCAGCAGCAGGACCTCGCCGTCACGGTGTTTCGCCCTTCGGTTATTTTCGGCCCCGAGGACCATCTGCTGTGCCTGTTCGCCCGCCTTCAGGCCTGGGTGCCCTTGGTGTTCCTGGCCTGCCCCGAGGCGCGCTTCCAGCCGGTGTTCGTGGAAGACGTGGCGGGCTGCTTTCTTGCCGCGCTCGGCGACCGGCACAGCCATGGCAAGAGCTACGACCTTGCCGGACCGCGCGAATACAGCCTGCGCGAGCTGGTGCGGCTGGCCGGACGCGCAAGCGGCCATGCCCGTCCCATTGTCGGCCTGTCGCTGGGATTGTCCAAACTGCAGGCGCTGGTCATGGAATGGCTGCCCGGCAAGCTGCTCACGCGCGACGCGCTGCGCACCCTGCAGGTGCCCAGCGTGTCTTCCGCGCAACTGCCCTTCGGCCTTCACGCCACCGCGCTGGAAGCGGTGGCGCACGATTTTTTGAGCGGCACGGCGCCGCGCACGCGCGTGGGCGTGTTCCGGGTGAGGGCGGGCCGCTGAGCGGCGGCCGGTCCGCGCAAAAACCAGGGAGAAGAGATGAAGAACGATCTGGCCATCGTTTTCGATTTCATCCTGCAACAGTGGAGCTTTTCATCGCAGCGCTTCAAGGACGCCATCATCAATGCCGCGCTGGCCAAGTTCGTGCTGTCGGCGGCGTGGGGAGCCACGCGCTTCCTGGTAAGCAAATTCCCCGGCAACGCGTTTGTGTCGTTCCTCGACGATGTGTTCAACACCAAGCCGGCCAAGTTCATCATGCTCATCCTGGACGTGACCCTCATCGACGTGTTCCTGTTCTTCGCCATCGTCGCCGGCTCCGACCTCGCGCGCCACTTCTCGATTTTCTCGCTGTGGTCGACGGCGCTGTTCACGGCGCTGGTGATTTACATGTTCATGCTCACCCACGCAGACGCCAAGGAATATTGACCGTGCTCAAGCTGGTCATCGGCAACAAGGCCTATTCCTCCTGGTCGCTGCGGCCGTGGGTCTACCTGAAGCACCTGGGCATTCCTTTCGAGGAAGTGCGCGTGCCCCTGTACCAGGGCGACTACAAGGCCGCCATCACCCGCTACAACCCGGCGGGCAAGGTGCCGGTGCTGGTGGACGGCGACACCACGGTATGGGACTCGCTCGCCATCCTCGAATACCTGGTTGAACGCTTCCCGGGCCAGGGCGGGTGGCCGCGCGATCCGAAAGCGCGCGCCATGGCGCGCTCGGTTTCCGCCGAAATGCATTCGGGCTTCGGCGCCATGCGCGAGCACCTGTGCATGAACGTGCGCAAGACCTACCCGTGGCGTCCGGCCGGCTCGGCCAATGCCTGGCCCGATCCCGTGCTGGCCGACGTGGCGCGCATCCAGGCCCTGTGGGAGGACTGCCGCACACTCGCCACCAGCAACGGCGGCGGTCTCTTCCTGTTCGGGCCGTTCTCGGCCGCCGACGCCATGTACGCGCCGGTGGCCTGGCGCTTCAGCGGCTATTCGGTGCCGCTCCCCCCCTCCGCCCGCGCCTACGTGGACACCCTGCTCGCCCTCCCCGCCATGCGGGAATGGCAGGCCGGGGCGATGGCGGAAAGCGAAGTGCTGCCGCAGTACGAGCGTTAACACGCTCATGCTCAGTCGCACGTAGTTGAGCGCCTTGTCCGTGAAGAGTTACGTCGTGGGCGGCGCCGTGCGCGACGAGCTGCTGGGCCTCGCGGTGCGCGACCGCGACCACGTGGTGGTGGGGGCCACGCCCGAGGAGATGGAGCGCCAGGGCTACCGCCCGGTGGGCAAGGATTTCCCCGTGTTCCTGCATCCCGAGACGCATGAGGAATACGCGCTGGCGCGCACCGAGCGCAAGGTGGCGCGCGGCTACAAGGGCTTCACGGTGTACGCCGCGCCCGACGTGACCTTGGAAGACGACCTGCGCCGGCGCGACCTCACCATCAACGCCATGGCGCGCGACGACCATGGCGCGCTCATCGACCCCTACGGCGGCGCGCGCGACCTGGCCGCGCGCGTGCTGCGCCACGTCAGCCCGGCCTTTGCCGAGGACCCGGTGCGCATCCTGCGCGTGGCGCGTTTCGCGGCGCGCTTCGATTTCAGCATTGCCGCCGACACCCTGGCGCTGATGCGCCGCATGGTGGCCGAGGGCGAGGCCGGCGCGCTGGTGCCGGAACGCGTGTGGCAGGAGTTGTCCAAGGGCCTGATGGAAGCCCATCCGCAGCGCCTGTTCGGCGTGCTGGCCGAATGCGGGCTGCTGGCGTCGCTGTTTCGCGAGTGCGTCTTCGCGTTCGACGGCGCGGCGCCGGCCAACGACGCCGCGCGCGTGGCCATGAACGCGCTGGTGCGAGCGGCAGGGCAGGGCCTCGCCCTGCCGCAACGTTTTGCGTTGCTGTCCTTTTCCGTCGCTGGAGAAGGGGACGAGCGCGCCGCGAATCTCGACGCCCTGCTCGCGCGCCTGCGCGCCCCCAACGATTGCGCCGACGCCGCGGCGCTGGCCCTGCACAAGGGCACGGCGGTGATGAACGCACATCGCGCCGATGCCGCCGCGCTCCTCGCCATGGTCGAAGCCGCCGACGGCTTCCGCCGCCCCGCGCGGCTGGAGGGCCTGCTCGGCACGTGCGAGGCGCAGCAGTTCGGCGCGCAGGGCTGGACGGATCTGCCCTGGCCGCCGCGGCAGGCGCTGCTGCGCGCGCTGGCGGCGGCGCGCGGCGTGGACGCGGCCGCGATTGCGCGAACCATCACAGCCGGGGGCGGCAAAGACATCGGCGCGGCACTGCGCGCCGCGCGCACGCGGGCCGTGCAGGCCGCGATGGAGGCGATGACGTGATGGGGACGCCGCTGCTGCCCCTGTTCAACCTGTATCGCAACGTGGTGAGCGGCTTCCGCATCGGGCTGTGGCTGCCGGTGTCGCGAACCTGCTTCCGGGTCAGCCCCTCGGACTACGCCTTGCTGGCGATATTCAATGTCGCCGTATGGCTTGCGGGCAGTTGGATGCGCGCCGAGCCCGACGCCACGTTCGACCCGGGCGCGCTGGCGCAATTGCTGGACAACGTTCCCGTCACGCTGCTGGTGTGTTTGTTGATTTCGCGCCTGCTGCGCGAGGACAGCCTGCTGCTGGCGTTCGCGGTGGCGCTGGCCTCCACCGAGTTGCTGTTCGAGATCGTGGGCACGGTGGTGTTCAGGCTGTTCGACGGGCCTTGGAGCGGGGCGCCCGGCGCGCTGCAGCTGGCCGTGTACCTGCTGTACGTGGGCTGGGCGCTGGCCGCGGTGCTGCGCACCCAGGCCATATTGGCGCCTTGGCGCACGCGCTCCAACCTGCGC
>DATNCF010000631.1:0-4295 GCA_035571675.1 Burkholderiales bacterium
GGGCCGTAATTGCGGCGATCAAAAAATAAACGCCCGAGTTCGAGCAGCCGTTTCGTCACCAAGCCGGTATCCGGGCCGCCGATTGACTCCTGGAGCTTGAGCGAGTCGCTCAGCAATGTCTCGGCTTCCCCGAATTTGCACAGGTAGCCTTCGATCCTGCCCAGGTTGTACATGGCCATGGATCGCTCGGGATCGGGCGCCGCCGGGATGCTCCAGGCAGCGAGGTCGCGCCGGTAGTAATCTTCGGCAAGCCGCCAATCCTTGGAGCGCTCGGCCTTCAAGCCCTCTTCGAGAAAGATGTCGTTCCCGAATTGCACGGTTGTCATCGGCCGGTATTGGATGCTTTGCATGTCCAGCGCGGGGAATTTTGACTTGATGGAATCCAGATATTTCCTGAATTCTTCCTGCCCGTCGGAATAGAACCGCCAAAGCATGGGCTGCTGGTAGCAATCGAGGAAGAAGTGTCCGATGTACACGGCCTCGCGCGCCTGAACCTCAAAACTTCCGCCCAGGGCCTTCCCATCCTTGATGAGCCGGGAGCGCCCGGCCCCGCCCCTTCTCACATCGACCATTGACATCGCCGCTTTGACCTCAAACCCGCTCAAGACGTAACTTCCGGGATCAACCACGAACGCGTAGTTGTCGAAACCCGGGGTGGTCATGATCAACGGCGCGTCCGCTATGCGCAAATCGGGCGGCGCGTCGTCCGCGCGGGCCGCTGCCGCCATGCGATCGAAGGCGATGCTTTGAAGTTGAGCATTCTGGAAACCGCCGCAATTCCATCTGCGATTCCAGTTGATCGCCAGCAGGACGACGCCCGTCTTTTCCTTCAGCCGGGAATACTCTTCCGCGCTAAGGCGGTCCAACCTGGCAACCCCTTGTGCGACGGCGAATCGTGCCCCGCCTAGGAGCAACAAGGTGAACGCGGCTATCTGCAGCATCAAGCACGATAGATATCGCATCATCTTAAGGAATTCCCGAACATACTCGGCGACGAATTAGTTCAAAGTAGCGACTCTCATTACTCAAACCGGCAATTCGGCGGCCAAGACGCACCAGCTCGCCTAGCGGTCTGATCTGGGATGGCTTGCCAACATCCCGCGGGCAGCGATCTCATAAGGAGAAAATCGGGCGACGGACACTTATTGGGATCGCCTTGAACGACCTTGCCTCGCTCAAAACGGCAATCAAGCACGGTTGGATCATCCGAATATGCTGACCATATTCGTACCGGATCACCGCCGATCACCTCAACTAGCGAGACGACGATCCAAGTTGGACCGTCCGGCGCAAACAGGACCTGGCATCCGCTGTAATGCGCTCCGATGTCCTTGGCACGGGGGTATATCCGGAGAACAATGCCATGTGCGAATTCTTCGCCCGCCGAAGATGGCGGCGAAGCTAAGCTGCAGTTCTCCCCTGTTGGCCGAATCGAGTCAGCGGCTGCTGCGATCGAGGGGAATAACAGTGAGCAGACGAGGACAGACGCGACGCGCACGTTCGGCTTCACTCAGGAAGAAATTGTTATAGGGGTATGCCTGGGTATTCTGCCCCGTCCCTCCCAAGAAGTCATGCAGAGAGCCATCTCGTGACAAGATGAGTTGATGTTCCCTAGACCTGCATATTCATTATGTCGTGGTAGGCGCTGATCACGCGGTTCCTCACCTGCACCAAGCCCTGGAAGGAGATGTTGGCCTTCTGCATGGCGATCATGGCCTGCTCCAGGCTGGCGCTTTCGTCGCCGAGCTGGAAGCGCTTGGCCAGGTTGTCGGCCTGGGACTGGGCCTGGTCGACGCTGGACAGCGCGTTTTCCAGCACCTTGCCGAAATCCATGCCGGCGCCTGAAGCCGCGTTGCCCGCGGCGGCCGCCTGGCCGGCAAGGGCCTCCGACACCGAGCGCGCCAGCGCGCGCGCCATGGGCGAGGCGGCCGGCGATTGGGCCAGCCCACCGATGATGCCTGTGATGTTGCCTGTGTCCATGACGGCCTCCGAGGGCTGCGCCCCTGTTATGTGGAGGCCAGCATAGCCAAGAGGCTGCCGCCGCGAGAGCCGAAATAGCGGCCCAAACCCGCCCTAATCCGGGTTTGTGCGCGGGCCGTTGTTCCCATAATGGCCCGACATCGACCGGTTATCGGCTGGTCCGCATCAAACCTGACGGGATACCTGGGACATCATGGCTGCATCCTCGCTACCGCTTCCGGCCGCCATCGTCGGCCTCACCAAGCTGCCCGCGCAGAGCAAAATCGGCCTGCTGCTCGCCGTCGCCGCGCTCATCGCCCTGGGCATGGGCTCGTGGCTGTGGAGCACGGCGCCCGACTACCGCACCCTGTACGCCAACGTGTCCGACCAGGATGGCGGCGCCATCATCGCCGCGCTGGAGCAGATGAACATCCAGCACAAGTTCTCCGAAGGCGGCGGCGCCATCATGGTGCCCGCGGCGCAGGTTCACGAGGCGCGGCTGAAGCTCGCATCCCAGGGCCTGCCCAAGGGCACGGGGGTGGGCTTCGACCTCATGGACAACCAGAAATTCGGCACCACCCAGTTCCAGGAGCAGGTGAACTACCAGCGCGCGCTCGAAGGCGAACTGGCGCGCACCATCCAGACCCTGTCGGCGGTGACCGCGGCGCGCGTGCACCTGGCCATTCCGCGCCAGTCGGTGTTCCTGCGCGACGCGCAGAAGCCCAGCGCCTCGGTGGTGCTGACGCTGGCCGCCGGACGCACCCTGGACCGCGCCCAGGTGGCCGGCGTGGTGCACCTGGTGGCCTCGAGCGTGCCCTCGCTTCCGCCGCAGTCGGTGAGCGTGCTCGACCAGTACGGCACGCTGTTGTCCAACGCCGGCGACAAGGGCGCGGGCGCGCTCGACCCCAGCCAGCTTTCCTACGTGTCACAGATCGAGACCAACTACTCCAAGCGCATTCTCGACATGCTGGAGCCCATCGTGGGCCGCGCCAACGTGCGCGCGCAGGTGACGGCCGAAGTGGACTTCAGCGAGTCCGAGTCCATGGCCGAGAGCTACAAGCCCAACCAGGGCGGCGACGCCGCCACCGCCGCGGTGCGCAGCCAGCAGACGTCCGAAGACCAGCGCGGCGGCGCGGGGCCGGGCGCGGGCGGCGTGCCGGGCGCGCTCAGCAACCAGCCGGCCGCGCCGGCCACGGCCAACATCAGCGGCGGCGGAGCCAAGTCCGCGGCCGGCCCGGCCGCGGGCAGCACCTCGGGCGGCGGCAGCGCGCGGCGCGACGCCACGGTGAACTACGAAGTGGACAAGACCGTGCAGCGCGTGCGCAACCCGGTGGGCAACGTCAAGCGCCTGTCGGCCGCGGTGGTGGTCAATTTCCGCAAGGTAGCCGAGGCCAAGGCCGCCGACGCCAAGGCCGACGAAGACAAGGCCGAGGCGCCCAAGGCCAAGCCCGTGCCGCTCACGCCCGAAGAGGTGCAGCAGATCACGGCCCTGGTGAAGGAGACCATCGGCTTCTCGGAAAAGCGCGGCGACTCGGTGAACGTGACCAACGTCGCCTTCACGCCGGACGAGCCGGTGGCGGCCGCCCCGGAGCAGGCCCTCTGGGAAAAGCCCGACAACATCGCCCTCGCCAAGGAGATCGGGCGCGACGTACTGATCGCCGTGCTCGCCCTGTACCTGTTCCTCGGGGTGCTGCGCCCGCTCATGCAGCAGCTCGCCACCGCGGCGCCGGTGGTGGAAGCACCCGAGCAGCCGCAGCTGCTGCAGCCGCCCCCTCCGGGCGCCAACCCCGACCACCTGCAGGCGGCAAAGCAACTGGCGCGCAGCGATCCGCAGGTGGTGGCCAGCGTGGTGCGCGGATGGGTGAACGCCGATGGATGACGCGGGCCTGAACAAAAGCGCCATCCTGCTCATGTCGCTGGGCGAGGAAGAGGCAGCCGAGGTCTTCAAGTACCTCGAGCCCAAGGAAGTGCAGAAGCTCGGCACCGCCATGGCCAACGTGAAGAACGTGTCGCGCGACGCCGTGGACCGGGTGCTCATCGACTTCCAGGAAAAGGCCGGCTCGCACACCTCGATCGGCTCGGGCAGCGACGAGTACCTGCGCTCGGTGCTCACCAAGGCCCTGGGGGAGGAGAAGGCCGCCTACCTGCTCGACCGCATCCTGCAGGGCAGCGACACCAGCGGCATTGAAAGCCTGAAGTGGATGGACGCCCAGACCGTGGCCGAGCTCATCCGGAACGAGCACCCGCAGATCATCGCCTCCATCCTGGTGCACCTGGAGCGCGAGCATGCCGCGGAGATCGTCACGCATTTCGCCGAGCGCCTGCGCGCCGACGTC
>DATNCF010000632.1:0-12730 GCA_035571675.1 Burkholderiales bacterium
CGTTCTGCTCGGTGCTGCCGGCGTACAGCAGCGCGGTGGTGCTGCCGGCCGCGACGGCGTCGCGCACCTCGGTCCAGGTCAGCTCTTCAATGAACAGCGGCGCGGCCTGCGCCCGAAAGGCGCCGGCCGCGGCACAGCACAGCGCCAGCACGCAACTCCATTTCACCGCCAACCGCATCGAGCCGTCCATGAATGCCTTGTCCGGATTCTACAGTCTGTACAATGCCATTCCACCCCAGCCCAGGCCGTGGTCGCAACCGGCCGCGGACCCGTACCCTAAAAGAAGAGCAATGAAACCGGGCTCGATTCCCATCCTCCTGCACGATGCCGCCGCGGTGGCGCTCGCATGGTGGCTGGGTTACCTGCTGCGCTTCAATTTCGCCGTTCCGGAAGTCTACGCGCAGGGCTTCGCGCGCACCTTGCCGGTGGTGCTGCCGGTGTACCTCGTGGTGTTCGCGCTGGCCCGCGTGGAGCGCGGCCTGTGGCGTTTTGCCGGCCTGCCCGACGTGGAACGCATTGTCGCCGCCGTGGCGGCAGCGGCGCTGCTGGCGCTGGCCGCGCTGTATGCCTCGGGGCTGAGCGTATACGTGCCGAGGGCGGTGGCCGTCATCGCGCCGCTGATGGCGTTTTTCATCATGAGCGGCAGCCGGCTCCTGTACCGGCGCATGGCGCAGAGCCGGGCTGAAGCGGCGGGCGGGCGCACCGACGTGCTCATCCTCGGCGCCGGCAGCGCCGCCGCCCTGCTGTTGCGCGACATCGCGAGCGGCTCGTCCGCCATGCGCCAATGGCGGGTGGTCGGCCTGCTCGACGACGACCCGTTCAAGAAGGGACGGCAGATCCAGGGTGTCACCGTGCTCGGCAGCCTGGCCGATTTGCCCGCCCAGGCGCGCCGGCTGGGTGTTGGGCGGGTGGTCATCGCCATGCCCTCGGCCTCACTGCAGGCCCGCACCCGCGCCGCCAGGCTTGCCGAGCAGGCCGGCGTTGCCGTCATGACCGTGCCCGGCATGGACGACCTGTTGTCCGGCCGGGTGGCGGTGTCGGCCATCCGCAGCGTGGAGCCCGAGGCGCTGTTGGCGCGCGAGGCGGTGACGCTGGACGAGCAGCGGCTGCGCGGCCTGCTGTCCGACAAAGTGGTCATGGTCACTGGCGCGGGCGGTTCCATCGGCGCCGAACTATGCCGCCAGATCGCGCAGTTCGGCCCCCGCCGGCTGGTCCTGTTCGAAGCCAACGAGTTCGCCATGTACGGCCTGGAACAGGAATTTCGCGCCGGCCATCCGGCCGTTCCCATCCAGTGCGCCATGGGCGACGTCAAGGACGGGGCGCGCTTGAGGCAGGTTCTGCAGCAGCATCGTCCGGACGTGCTGTTCCATGCCGCGGCTTACAAGCACGTGCCGCTGATGGAAAACGACAATGTCTGGGAGGCCGTGCGCAACAATGTGCTGGGCACCCTGGTCACGGCGCGCGCGGCCATCGACGCCGGCGTGGGCAGGTTCGTGCTGGTGTCCACGGACAAGGCCGTGAACCCCACCAACGTCATGGGGGCGACCAAGCGCCTGGCCGAGATGGCCTGCCAGGCCCTGCAGGCGAGCCAGGGTGGAACGCGCTTCATCACCGTGCGCTTTGGCAACGTGCTCGGCAGCTCGGGCAGCGTGATTCCCAAGTTTCGCGAGCAGATCGCCGCCGGCGGACCCATCACGGTGACGCATCCCGACATCGTGCGCTACTTCATGTCCATTCGCGAGGCGGCGCAACTGGTGCTGCAGGCGGGGGCCCTCGGGGAGGGAGGGGAGATATTCGTTCTGGACATGGGAGAGCCGGTGCGGATCGTGGATCTGGCGCGCAACATGATCCGGTTGTCGGGGTTTGCGGATGACGAGATCGCCATTGAGTTCACCGGGTTGCGGCCCGGTGAGAAGTTGTTCGAGGAGTTGTTGTTCGACAGCGAAGCGACCTTGGAGACGCCGCATCCGAAATTGCGGGTGGCCAAGGCGCGGTTTGTCGATGTTGAGTGGCTGGCGCGGCTGGTTGCCTGGTTGGATGAAGAGCGGCTTCGTTCGGATGACGAGATCAAGCTGGAATTGAAGGGGTGGGTGCCGGAGTATTCGCCGGCAAGTCACTAATTGACGTGGGATTTCGCCCTGCTGGCGAGGCACTTTCTTTTGCTTCGCCAAAAGAAAGTGCCCAAAGAAAAGGCGACCCTACGGGGGCGGTGGCTGCGCCACTTCCCTGCGGTGCTCGGTGTGGCGGGCCGGCGCGTAAACTCGCTTCGCTCAGACAAACGCGCCGGACGGCTCCCGCCACCCCTGCGCTCCTCGGCGCCCCCGAAGGGAGAAAAGTCAAAACCTAGTGCCTTGTAGTTTTCGGCCCCATGCGAACGGTCGTTAATCGGCACTGAAAGGCCCTCTCCTGGGGAGAGGGAGGCCTATAGACCGAAAAACTGCTCAGTCTTTGACTCTAGCGATTCGTATGACTTCCTGAATCCGCCTCAGGCTGCGCATTACCCTTGCCAAATGCTGCCTGTTCGCCACTTGCAAGGTGAAATGATTGATGGCGTACAGCCCGGCATCGTTGCTGATCGACACGTTGGAAATGTTGCAGCCGGCGTCGGCGATGGCCGCCGCCACTTTCGCCAGCACGCCGCGCTGGTCGAGCAGCGTCACCTTGAGGTTGACGTCGAACATGCGGCCGGTTTCGGGGTCCCATTCCACGTCGATCCACTTTTCCGGGTCGGTGCGCGAGCGCGCGGCGCTGGGGCAGTCGTGGGTGTGGATGACCAGGCCCTGGCCCTTCTTGATGAAGCCGATGATGGGGTCGCCGGGAATGGGGTTGCAGCACTTGGCGAATTCCACCGCCATGCCTTCGGAGCCGCGGATGACGATGGAGCCCGCGGGCTTGGCTTCCTTGCCCTCGGCCGGGTGGTGGTCCGAGAGCTGCAGGAGCTTGCGCGCCACGATGGCCGCCAAGCGCTTGCCCAGGCCGATGTCGGACAGGATTTCGGCCTTGGAGTGGGCGCTGGTGTCGCGCACCAGCTTGGCCCACTGCTCGGGCGGCACCTCGCTCAGCTTGGTGCCCAGGCCGCGCAGCGCCTGCCCCAGCAGCCGCTCGCCCAGTTCGCGCGACTCGCCCGCCTGGGCGTTTTTCAGGAAGTGGCGAATTTGCGAGCGCGCCTTGGCCGTGCGCACGTAGCTGAGCCACGCCGGGTTGGGGTGGGCGTGCGGCGCCGTGATCACCTCCACCCGGTCGCCGTTCTTCAACTCGGTGCGCAGCGGCACCAGTTCGTAGTTGATGCGCGCCGCCATGCAGCGGTTGCCGATGTCGGTGTGCACCGCATAGGCGAAGTCCACGGCCGTGGCGCCGCGCGGCATGGCCAGGATCTTGCCCTTGGGCGTGAACACGTACACCTCGTCGGGGAACAGGTCGACCTTGATGTGCTCCAGAAACTCGGCCGAGTCGCCCGAGGTGTTCTGGATGTCGAGCAGCGATTGCAGCCATTGGTGGGTGCGCTGCTGCACTTCGTTCAGGTCGGCGTCGCTGCTCTTGTACAGCCAGTGCGAGGCCACGCCGGCTTCGGCGATGTGGTGCATCTGCTGGGTGCGGATCTGCACCTCCACCGGGGTGCCGAAGGGGCCGATCAGCGTGGTGTGTAGCGACTGGTAGCCGTTCACCTTGGGGATGGCGATGTAGTCCTTGAACTTGCCCGGCACGGGCTTGTACAGGCCGTGCAGCGCCCCCAGCGCCAGGTAGCACGACGGCACGTCCTTGACGATGACGCGAAAGCCGTAGATGTCCAGCACCTGCGAGAAGGACAGTTGCTTCTCGTGCATCTTCTTGTAGATGGAGAAGATGTTCTTCTCGCGCCCCGACACGGTGGCGTCGATGCCGGCGGCCGGCAGCCGCTCCTTCATGGCGGCGAGGATCTTGTTCACTACTTCGCGGCGGTTGCCGCGCGCCGCCTTCACCGCCTTGGCGATGACCCGGTAGCGCAGCGAATACAGGTTGGAGAAGGCCAGCTCCTGAAGCTCGCGGTACAGGCCGTCCAGGCCCAGCCGGTTGGCGATGGGCGCGTAGATGTCCATGGTTTCGCGCGCCACGCGCCGGCGCTGCTCGGGGCTGACCGCCCCCAGCGTGCGCATGTTGTGCAGGCGGTCGGCGAGCTTGATCAGGATGACGCGCACGTCGCGCGCCATGGCCAGCAGCATCTTGCGGAAGTTCTCGGCCTGCGCGTCCTGCTGCGACTGGAACTCCACCCGGTCGAGCTTGGACAGGCCATCCACGAGGTCGGCCACCGAGCGGCCGAAGCGCTCGCTGATTTGCTCCTTGGAGACCGACGTGTCCTCCATCACGTCGTGCAGCAGCGCCGCGATGATGGCCTGGGAGTCGAGCTGCCACGTGGCCACGATGCCGGCCACCGCCACCGGGTGCGAGATATAGGGGTCGCCGCTCTTCCTGAGCTGGCCGTGATGGGCCTCGTCGCTGAACTGGTAGGCCTCCTCCACCCGAGAGATGTCGCTCGGGCGCAGGTAGCCTATGGACTGCCGCAGATCGGTGAGGGCGACAGCGGACATGGGCCGCCCTCAGGACATGAACGTGAAGCGCGCGCCGGGCGCGGCGCGGCTGGTGTGCTCTGGCCGCCGGAGCAGCGGCATTGCGTGGGCGCCGGCCGGAAGCAGGCGCCCGGGAAGGAAAATCAGCGTGTCACGCCGCGGATTCAATGCAATGGACGGGATTCCGCCTAGGTGGCGTTGACCCGGTTGAGGTATTCCACGCCCACCAGCCCGGCGGCGATTTCGCGCAGCGCCACCACCGTGGGCTTGTCGCGGCCGGCTTCGAGCAGCGGTGTGCCGCCCTGCGCCAGTTGCCGCGCGCGGTAAGTGGCGGCCAGCGTGAGCTGGAAGCGGTTGGGGATCTTTTTCATGCAGTCATCGACGGTGATGCGCGCCATGATTCACTCTTTCTTAATGGGTGCGGCCTGAACCGAGAACAAGGGGCCGAGGTCCGCCGGGAGGTCTCCAAGCACGGTCTGCGTGCGCAGCCGGGTGGCCCGGAAAACCGCCGCCAAATCCCGCTTGGCCTCCTGGAAATCCTTGTTAATAATAACATAATCGAACTCGGCCAGATGGCTGATCTCGTCGCGCGCGTTGGCCAGGCGCTGCCTGATCACGGCTTCCGAATCCTGCCCGCGGGCGCGCAGGCGCCGCTCCAGTTCGGCCAGGGACGGCGGCAGGATGAACAGGCCGATGGCCTCGGGAAATATCCTTCTCACCTGCTGCGCGCCCTGCCAGTCGATTTCCAGCAGGATGTCGCGCCCGGCCGCGCGCATGTCGCTGATCCAGGGCTGCGACGTGCCGTAGTGGTTGCCATGCACCAGCGCGCTTTCCAGGAACTCGCCGCGCCCCAGCATGGCTTCGAACGTGGCAGTGTCGACGAAGTGATACTCGCGGCCGTTCACCTCGCCCGGCCGCGGCGGACGCGTGGTGTAGGAAATGGACAGTTGCACCCGGCTGTCCTCGGCCAGCACGGCTTTCACCAGAGAGGATTTGCCCGCGCCCGAGGGCGCGGCGACGATGAAGAGCGATCCGGTCATCGGAGAGTGAGAACGCGTTCTGGTTGGGTGGTTAGGTCATTCGATGTGCTGCACCTGAAGGTCGCCCTTAATGATCAAACTCATTTTGAATTAGGAGCTTAGAGTAAATTCAGGAGTGACGATCAGGACTTGGCTACAAATCCAGCCGCACAGTGGAATTGGAACGCCAAGCAGAAACCATTGTACCGCCCCAAAAACGTTCCGGCGGGGACTCTGGGATTAGCGGTCAGAGAATCTAACTGCAATCTAGGCCGGCCCGTTAGCACTGCCAACAGCATTGTGCTCTGAGCTGGAAGGGTCGGGCACAGGCCGCGCTGCCGATGAGTGAGCGGAGATCGCGGGAGGGTACGGACTCAGCCGTCCCATACGTACTTGAAGCCATGTGGATTTGACCACCCCGCAAGGGTATGTTCGACAGCGCACAGACTGGAACACCGGAACCGGTCACGCTAACTCACATGGTCCCGCCGCGTAAGCCCGGACCTTTCCGCTGGTCGTTCACCCCGCAGCCCGAACCCATCAAAGCGCAACAGGCAGACACCAATGAACAAGAGACACGCCGGCGTTTGGATCGACCACCGTGACGCATTCATCGTCTTTGTCGGTGAAGGCGGGGAAGTGCACGGAATAAAGTCGGACGTCGAGAAGCATGTGCGGTTTTCCGGGCATGCGGTATCGGGGCACGGCTCGGCCGAAGACCAGCGCGACCGGCAATCCGCCGCCCACCTCGAAAAATACTACGATGAGGTCATCGCCCAAATCGGCGACGTGGGTTCGCTCCTGATCCTCGGCCCGGGCGAGGCCAAAGGCGAGTTCCAGAAGCGCCTGGCCGGCAAGGGCCACGCAGGGCGCGTAGCGGAGGTCGAGACAGCCGACAAGATGACCCACGGCCAAATCGCGGCAAAGGTCCGGCAGCACTACCAGAAATAAGCTGCGCGCGGAAACAGCGTGAAAGGCGCCGCCACCGCGGACCCGCCCGCATCCCCCATGCAGTTCTGGAGTCCCGCCGCCGCCGACGTATTCAAGCAACTTGCGGCAGTGCCGGAAGGACTGAGCACGTCGGAAGCAGCGCGCCGCCTCGTCCGCTATGGCGCCAACGTCCTCAAGCCCCAACATCGCTCCAGCGGGCTCTTGCTGCTGCTCGGCCAGTTCAACAGCCCGATCATTCTCATCCTGCTGTTCGCGACCGGGCTGTCGTTCTTCCTGCACGATACCGTCAACGCGCTGATCATCCTTGGTATCGTGCTCGCCAGCGGGTTGCTCGGATTCTGGCAGGAGCACAGCGCCACGCGCGCGGTGGAAAAATTGCTCGCGATGGTGCAAATCAAGGCCTGCGCGGTGCGCGACGGAAGCCCGTGCGACATTCCCATAGGCCAGCTCGTCCCGGGCGATATCGTTGCGCTGGGGGCAGGCGACATGGTGCCCGGGGACTGCCTCGTGCAGGAATCCAAGAATCTGTTCGTCGACGAGGCCACGCTGACAGGGGAAACCTACCCGGCCGAGAAATCGGCCGGAACTCTGCCTGCGGAGACGCCGCTTGGACAACGTACCAATTCGCTGTGGATGGGCACGCACGTCGTCAGTGGCAGCGCCACGGCGCTGGTCGTGCGCACAGGCAAACTGACCGAGTTCGGCAAGGTGTCCGAGCGGCTGAAACTGCGTCCTCCGGAAACGGAGTTCGAGCGCGGCATACGGCGATTCGGCTTTTTTCTCATGCAGGTGACGCTGCTGCTCGTGATGGCGATTTTGGCCGTCAACCTGTACCTGCATCGCCCGCTGCTGGACTCGCTGCTGTTTTCCCTGGCGCTGGCGGTGGGGCTGACGCCGCAACTGCTGCCGGCCATCATCAGCATCAATCTGGCACGCGGCGCGAAACGCATGGCGCTGGCCAAGGTGATCGTCAAGCGCCTGGCGTCCATCGAGAACTTCGGCAGCATGGATGTGATCTGCTCCGACAAGACCGGCACCCTCACCGAGGGCAAAGTGCGCCTTCAGTCGGCTTTGGACCCTGTCGGCGCGTCCAGCGACAGGGTGCTGCTGCACGCTTATCTGAACGCGGTTTTTGAGACCGGTTTTGCCAACCCTATCGATGAAGCCGTACGTGCCCACCGTCCGTTCGACGTGTCCGCGTATGCCAAGATGGACGAGATTCCCTACGATTTCATTCGCAAGCGCCTGAGCGTTCTGGTGGCGCATGACGGCACCCATTTGATGGTAACAAAGGGCGCGCTGAAGGATGTGCTTGCCGTCTGCTCGACCGCCGAGGATGGCGCGGGCGTGGTGGTGGACATCGCCCCCATGCGTGACCAGATTCAGGGCCACCTCGAGGAATTCAGCCGGCAGGGCCTGCGCACGTTGGGCGTCGCCTGCAAGAGCATGGGGAACACGTCCAGGATAGGAAAGACCGACGAGGCGGGTATGACGTTTCTCGGGTTTCTGGTTTTGTTCGACCCGCCCAAGGCCAACATTGCCGCGGCCATCGCCAGCCTCAAAGCCCTCGGGGTTTCGCTGAAGATCATTACCGGGGACAACCACCTCGTCGCGGCCAGCGTCAGCCAGCAGTTGGGTCTGTCGGGCATCAAGATGCTCACCGGGCCGGAACTGCAACAGTTGAGCGACGGCGCGCTGCTCAGCCGGGTTAGCGAGGTGCAGGTTTTCGCGGAAATCGAGCCCAATCAGAAAGAGCGCATCATCATTGCGCTCAAAAAAGCCGGCCACGTCGTGGGCTACATGGGAGACGGCATCAATGACGCCTCCGCGCTGCACGCCGCCGACGTCGGCATCTCCGTGGAGGGCGCCGTGGATGTGGCCAAGGAGGCGGCGGACATCGTGCTGCTGGAGAAGGACCTTAGCGTCCTCCTGAACGGGGTGCGGGAGGGCAGGACGACGTTCGCGAATACGCTGAAATACGTCTTCATGGCCACCAGCGCCAATTTTGGCAACATGTTCAGCATGGCTGGAGTGTCGCTCTTTCTGCCGTTTCTCCCCTTGCTGCCGACGCAGATACTGTTGACCAACCTGCTGACCGATTTCCCCGAGATGACCATTGCCACTGATCGCGTTGACGATGAAATGGTCGATCACCCGCGGCGCTGGGACATTGTGGCCATCCGTAAATTCATGATCACTTTCGGGTTGGTGAGCTCGATATTCGACTTCCTCACCTTCGGCGGATTGCTGTTGATTCTGCGCGCCGACGAGGTGCAGTTCAGAACCGGATGGTTTCTCGAATCCGTGGTTTCGGCGTGCCTGATAGTGCTGGTCATTCGCAGCCGCAGGCCGTTCTTCAGAAGCAGGCCCGCAAAATATCTGCTGATGACGACGTTATTGATTGTGGGCGTGACCGTGGCGCTGCCGTTCACCCCGCTGGGCGGAATATTCGGTTTCAGCGCGCTCCCGCCTGCATACCTCGCCTTGATCGCATCGGTTATCGCGCTCTACATTCTCAGCGCCGAATTGGCAAAGCTGATTTTCTACAAGGTGGTGAAGTTCTGATGAACACTCGCGCGCAAGGCGCCGTGGCGGAGCACTACTGCCTCAAGAACGGCGCGTCGATACGGATTCGCCCCATTCGCCCGGAGGATGCGGGCTTGGAGCAGGCCTTCATCGCCGCCCTGTCGCCGCTCAGCCGGCACGCTCGCTTCATGGGCGGTATCCGTGAACTCTCGCCCGAAATGATGGAGCGCTTCGTGAACGTGGATGCGGCGCATATGGCCTTCATCGCCGTGGCCGAGGGTGCAGACGGCTTGGAGGTGGGCGTGTCGAGATATTTCTCCGATCCCGGTGGGGAGTCGGGCGAATTCGCCATCGTCGTGGCGGATGCCTGGCAGGGTTTGGGACTTGGACGCCTGCTCCTGCGGAAAATTACTTCGGCGGCGTTCGCTCAAGGCCTGACGAAATTGACGGGGCAGGTATTGACCGACAATACGCGGATGCTTGACTTGTGCCGCTCGCTTGGCTTCTCAGTCTCTCGACAGAGCGGCGCGGACGATATCTGCGACGTGTCACTTGGGCTCTCCCCAGGAGCGACATGACCAAAAGGAGCTAGGAGACCTCTATCCCGTACGCGTAACGGGTGCAGCGCCTTTGCAGGCTTGGGCAGCATTTTCTCAAGCACCATTTGCCGCATGGTCTTCCCGGGTTGAAAGATACTATGTACGTCACCGCACAGATGAGCGAGCCACTTGAGTAGAGACTCTACTTGGTCGAGGATCGGTTCAAATTTCTTCGGTCCGCCACCGTGGTCGTTCATAGGAATGTACGCCGTGAAAGAGACTCAGTTCGAAAAATGCCTGATCGTCTATCTTCGCGTGTTGATGGCGTGGACATTCCTGTACGCATCTTCCCACCAGCTATTCGATCCGCAATTCAGTGCCTCGGCGTTCCTCGAGCACACCAAGACATTCCACGACTTTTTCATCAAATTCGCTCATCCGCCGCTGCATCAGGTCACCGACTTTCTGGTGCAATGGGGGCACTTTTTGATCGGCCTTTCGTTGCTGTCCGGACTGCTGGTCAGGGTGTCGGGCGTTTTCGCCATTGTGCTGATGCTGACCTACTATTTTGCCCATATGGATTTTCCGTACATCGAAAACAAGAACAACTTCATTGTTGACTATCATCTCGTTTACGCCGGAGTCATCGCGTATCTGATGGCAAAGCGGGCCGGCCACGTCCTTGGCCTCGATGGGATCTTGGCTCAGACAACTTTTGCCAAGGTACATCCCCGAGTGGCAGCCCTGGTGTGACGGTGTCGCGTTTGGCCCGGGCAAATCCCACCTTTGCGGCAGATATTCCCGGTTATCTGAAAAGCGTCTACTGGTGGGCCTATATTCATCCGCTCGCGGTACGGGTCTTCGAACGCGAATGGCTGATCAATCTGATTCTGCTTGGCAACTACAGGCGCCTTCGCGACGCGGCGCTGCGGGAATTCAGTGCGGTTACGTCACTTAGCGTTCTGCAAGTGGCTTGCGTGTATGGTGACCTCACTTTGCAACTGAGGAGGCGCATTGCGGGTCGCAGTGCGCTCGATGTGGTGGACGTGCTGCCGATCCAGCTCAGGAATCTTCAAAGCAAGTTGCCTCGCGATTCAAGGGTTTCTCTTTACCAGAGAAACTCGGCGGACCTTGGCTTCGCCGACGCGACCTACGACAC
This sequence comes from Burkholderiales bacterium, assembly GCA_035571675.1. Lineage (GTDB taxonomy): Bacteria > Pseudomonadota > Gammaproteobacteria > Burkholderiales > SG8-39 > CAIYPG01. The sequence goes on from DATNCF010000632.1 coordinate 10,739, forward strand.
GGCCTTGGTATTTTTTCTTCTTCACGAACTACCCGAGGACGTTCGGCGGACGACGCTCGCGGAAGTGCTCAGGGTGGTCAGGCCTGGCGGCAAGATCGTGCTAGTCGATTATCATCGCCCGTCACCATGGCATCCTTTGCGGGCAATCATTCGCGCTGTTCTTGGAAAACTCGAACCCTTTGCACTCGATCTCTGGCGGCACGAATTGACGCATTATTTGCCTGAGGGATTTAACTTCAACCGGACTGTCAAGGAAACCTATTTTTGGGGGCTTTACCAGAAAGTCGTGTTGGTCAAAGGTAAGTGCTGTCCCAAGATACTGGCCTCAACATGCGCGAAGCGAAGAACCTGGTCGCTTCGTTCTACAAGGAAATCTGCCTCCCACTGGTCGCGGGCTAGCAGGGCGATCTGGCCGGGTTCGGTACGTCAGGCGATTTTCCGAGCCGCCATGATAGATGGATGATCGGGCCGCCCGGTGGTATCCCAGCGGCGGCCCGAACGCTTTATAGGCGCGGCCTGGAGGTTGATGCGTTTTGTGAGCTCGCGGCTCGGCTTGAAGTGAAGCACGCGCTTGGCCTCCATGCGGACCTTGTCGCCCGTCTTGGGGTTGCGCGCCGTCCGCGGCGCGCGCTGCCGAGACGCGAAATTACCGAACCCGCGAAATTCGGCACGCTGGCCGGATTGAAGGTGTTCCCCAATGCGCGCCAGGAGGAGGTCAATGCATTTCTCGACATCCTGCGCAGCGAGATCAGGAAAGTGCCCTGAGACTCGACGGTACAAATCAGACCGCTTCATGAGGCTGTAGACAGCGCGCGAGCCGTTTCAACTCGTAGATGGCGGGGTCGGTTCCGAGCTGTTCGAGCAGCGCGCGGAACGCTGTGACCCCGACAGGATCCTGGTCTTCCTACTTGTCGTGGCCATCACCGGCGGCGGATAGTAGCCGGGCTCGCCTTGATCGCGCCCCTCACACACAAGGTAAAAAGTGCTCCGGCGGCGTTTAATCGGCTGAAGATATTCAGACCCTGGTTGCGCACGCTCGTCGCATGGACGCTCGCCGTGCCAGCGAGCATCGCAAAGGGCCAGGAATTTCTCGACGTGGTGTTCGAACCCAATGTCGCCCCGAGCGACTTCGGCACCCGAGCCGGCGGCTTGCTCGCCCTACGCCCCACCAATTTCATCGCGGCCTGCGCCGACTTGGTCGCAATCCCCGAAGACTTCCCGGGGATGATCCAGCGCTACAGCGCGATGCAGCTGCCAGTGAGCATCCTCTATGGGCGGGGCGACCGCATTCTCGACCCGCACGAGCACGGAGAGGTGCTTGCCGCCAAGCTGCCCGGCGCACAGCTCACGCTTATTGACGCAGGCCATATGCTGCCGGTCTCGGACCCTGAACGCGCGGCGCAATTCATCCGAGAGGCCGCAGACCGTGCGCTGGCGCAGCGCCCATGATCGTCAGGCCCCCGTGCGGAATTTGTCCGCCTCCATACTCGACCGTCGTCGCCGTCGCTTCTCGGTGATCAGGGTTAGATCGCGGTACGTGATAGCGGGGACGCCGCGCCGGCGGCCATGCCTTACAGGCTCCAGCCCCTGCGGCCCGGTGAGTCTGGGAGGCGTCCACTCTGAGCCCGGCACCTTTTCCAGTTTGCAGCCGACCGCCTGCACAAGAAAACCGGGGACGTGGCGAGAGAGCGGCCGGCGGTCGAGTGAGTGTCGCCAGCACGGACCTTTTCCCCGCTATGTGCGGCGACGCACAGACTCGCGTCATGCCCGCTCCCCATGCTGAGCATCATGAGGACGCCATTCCCCCGGGCACTACCGATCCGATGACGTGGGGATCTCTGCCGGCGCGCGCCACGCGCCTGATAAGGAGTCTCCAGGGACGCATCATCTTCTTCATTGCCAGCCTGTTGATCGTGGTTCTGGGCAGCGTGCTTCTGGTGGTGAACGAGGTGAATTCGCGCACGGCGTACGCCACTCTCGACGAGAACCTGG
>DATNCF010000633.1:0-5032 GCA_035571675.1 Burkholderiales bacterium
CGGCGCGTTCTGCTGAACGTTTCGGGGCCCATCGTGCGGGGCGTGAGCCGCGTCGAGCGCCGCCGCGCTTATAATTTTTCCTTTGGCGCACAACCGGCTTCACGCTGCCGCAACAGGAAATTTACGATGACTTCCGCTGCAACAGACACCAGCGACCTGCCGTGCACCATGCCCGCGCTGCTGCGCCGGCAGGCCGCAGTGCACGGCGACCGCGTTTTCATGGTCGTGGACGACGAGCGCCTCACCTACGCGGAGGCCGAATCGCGCTCCCGCGTGCTGGCGCGGGGACTGCTGGCCTCCGGCGTGACCAAGGGTACCCACGTGGCCCTGCTCCAGCCCAATGGCGCGGACTTCGTGGTGGGAATGCTGGCCGCCATGCGCATCGGCGCGGTGCTGGTGCCGCTGTCCACGTTTTCCACCGCAGAGGAACTGCGCTGGCTGCTGGCCAATTCCGATTCCAGCTTCCTGCTGGCGGCGGCCGCTTACCGCTCGCGCCGCTACGACGAGGCGCTGGCGACGGCGCTGCCCGAACTGGATTTCTCCAAGCCCCCGCCGGTGCGCTCGCTCACCGCGCCGTGGCTGCGCCGCATCTGGTTCAGCGGCGCACCTGAATCACCCAACCCCGGCGGCTCGCGCCATCCCGGCTGGTCCTTGGCCGATCTCGAAGCGTCGGCCGCGGCGGTGGACGACGCCACGCTGTCCGCCGTCGAACAGCGCGTCTCGCCCGCCGACCGCCTGATCATCATCCACACCTCGGGCTCCACCAGCACGCCCAAGGCGGTCATCCACACCCACGGCGCGCTGATCGGGCATTACGACGACATCAATCGCCTGCGCGGCTCCGACATGAACGAGATCATGTACGCGCCCTCGCCCTGGTTCTGGGTGGCGGGGTTTTCCGCCATGTTCGGCGCTTTCATCGCGGGCGGCCGCATGGTCAGTTCCAACGCCGTGGCGGCCTCGGACGTGCTGGACGTGCTGGAACGCGAGCGCCCCACCAATACCGTGGGCTTCTGGTCCATGGTGGAGCGGCTGGCCGCGGACCCGAGCTTCGCCCGCCGCGACCTGTCATCCATACGCCGCGGCAACCTCTACCCCGTCATGGCGCGCGAAGTGCAGCCGCGCGACATGGATCTGCGCCACGGCAACTACGGCAGCTCGGAGGCCGGCGGCACGCTCACCTTCAGCGGCGACGAGAGCGACCAGCCCGAAAGCCGGCGCGGCTCGTTCGGCAAGCTCACGCCGGGGCTGGAAGCCCGCATCGTCGATCCCGAAACCGGCAAGGTATGCGGAGCCGGCGAACTGGGCGAGTTGTGGGTGCGCGGGCCGCGCTTCATGGAAGGCTACTACGGCAAGCCGCGCCACGAGGTGTTCGACGCCGACGGCTGGTGGCACAGCGGCGACCTGGGCTGCTTCGATGCCGACGGCTTTTTCTACTTCAGGGCGCGGCGCGGCGACATGATCAAGACCTCGGGCGCCAACGTGGCGCCGCGCGAGGTGGAGGCGGTGCTGCGCGCCATCACCGGCGGCCTGCCCTGCTTCGTGCTGGGCGTGCCCGACCCACGGCGCGGCCAGCTCGTCACCGCCCTCATCGTGTCCAACCGCGAGGCCGACGTGGACGAGGCCGCGCTAAGAAAAAAACTGGGCGAGAAGCTGTCCACCTACAAGGTGCCCAGGCGCATCATTCGCCTGGCCGAGGCCGAGCTGCCGCTGCTGTCCAACGGCAAGGTCGACATGCGCCGGCTGGCCGCCCTGGCCAAGGAGCGGGTGGCCGCCGAGGTGTAGCGCCCTTTGGAGAGCGTAGCAAGAGCGCTCGGGATCACCCAGAAAACGATCACCGCTGGAACTCAAACTCAGAGGAGTTCACCGTGAAGTTCACCGCCTTTCACCTCATGCAGTCGCCCGAGTGGAGCACCGACACCGAGGTCTACCGCCAGGAAACAGACCTGATGGTGCACGCCGAGGAACTGGGGTTCGACGCGGTGTGGATGGCCGAGCACCACTTCCACGAATACTGCATCACCCCCGAGCCGCTGCTTCTCGCCACCCACGTGGCCGCCCGCACCAAGCGCATCCGCATCGGCACCGCCGCCAACGTGGCCACCCTTACCCATCCCCTGCGTATCGCCGAGCAGGCCGCCATGCTGGACCTGCTCTCGGGCGGGCGGGTCGACCTCGGGCTGGCCAAGGGTTACGGGCCGCGCGAGTTCCGCGGTTTCGGCGTGGACCAGCGCGACGCGAAGGAGCGACAGATCGAGGCCATCGAGATCATCATGGGCGCCCTCACCACGCCGGGCTTCACCTACGAGGGCAAGCACTTCCAGGTGCCCTATGCCATCAACCTGCGGCCGCGCCTCTCCAGTCAGCCGCGCGTGGCGCTGGCCACCGGCGGCACGCCCGATACGCTGGAACTGGCGGCGCGCCTGGGCTTGTCCTTCTACGTGCCCTACCGCGGCCGCGCGCAGTTCGCCGACATCAAGCAGATCTACATCAACGCGGCGCGCGAGGCCGGACGCCCTGAAGCCGACATCCAGCGCCTGATCGGCGACATCGCCGTCATGCAGAATTCCTACGTTGCGCCCACCAACGAGCAGTCCTATGCCGACGCCAAGCCGGCCGTGGAATGGATGGCCAAGTGCGTGCGCGCGGTGAACACCCCCGAAGACCTCGACCGCTGGCCGGCCGGGCTGCAGGAACTGCTGCGCGGCCAGATCGAGCGGCCGGACCGCGGCTACGAGGACTACGGCGGCTACTGGAAGGCCTTCCTGTACGGCGACCCGGCGCGCGTCATCGAGCGCGTGCAGCACCTCAAGGACAACGGCTTCAACAACATCATCGTCGGCTTCAGCTACGGCGGACTGCCCTACGACAAGGTGCGCAGCTCCATGAGGCTGTTCTCCGAAAAGGTGCTGGCGAAATTCAAGTAACTTGCCGGGTTCCTCAGTTTTCACAAGGAGGCGACGTGCGGTTGATGACCAGTTATCCCGTCACCGACCTTGGGACGGATCCCGAGACGCTCAAGGCCTTTGCCATCGGTGTTGAGGAGGCAGGCTACGAGGGCCTGTTCATTTCCGAGCATGTGCTCGGCGCCGACCTCAAGGCGCGGCCCGGCTGGAAGCCCTACAACCACGTGTCGCAGGGTCCGGGCGAGCCCATCTACGACCACAGCTATCCGTTCTTCGACCCCTTCGTCGCGTTCGGCTACCTCGCCGCCGTCACCCAGAAAATCAAGCTCGGCACCGGCGTGCTGGTGCTGGGCATGCGCCAGACCGCGTTGGTGGCCAAGCAGGCCGCCATCGCCGACGTGCTCTCGGGCGGCCGCGTCATTCTCGGCATCGGCACCGGCTGGAACGACGTGGAATACGAGGCCCTGGGCGTGGACTTTCACACCCGCGGCAAGCGCGTGGACGAGCAGATGAAGCTGCTGCGCGCGCTGTGGACCCAGGACGTGGTGAACTTCGAGGGCAGCTTCCACACCGTGCGCGCGGCGGGCATCAATCCCCTGCCGGTGCAGCGGCCCATTCCGCTGTGGATTGCCGGCGGCTCGGACGCCGCGGTGAAGCGCGCAGCACTGCTGGGCGACGGCTACTACCCGGGTCTGCTGCCCGACGACGCCGAAGCCGCGCGCATACAGCGCATGCGCCGCATGGCCGAGGAGGCACGACGCGATCCCGACTCCATCACCATTTTGGGTGCCGCCACCCAGGGCCCACGCGAACCCGAGCGCATGGTGAAAAGCGCCGAAAAGTGGCAGGCGCTGGGCGCCACGCAAATGACCATCCGCACCTCAACCCACCCCATTGTGTGGCCCAAGGACATGCCGCGCGCCGAGCGCACGGCCCGGGTCGAGACGCACCTCGACGCGTTGCGGCGCTTCAAGGCCGCCTGGGATAACAGACCTTGATCTCAGCGTGTTTCCGCGCCGGGCCCACTGGCGCTATGCTCCCGAGGTCACCCAATCGAGGAGAGCACATGATCACCCTGAAGGACAAAATCACCCTGGTCACGGGCGGCGGCGCCGGCATCGGCCGCGCCATCGTCGAGGCCTACGCCGAGCTGGGCGCCACCGTCATCGTGGCCGAGAAAAACCCGGCGCACGTGGAAACCATCCGCAAGCAGCTCGACGCCGCCAAGGTGCCCAACATGGTGTCGGTGGTGGACGTCACCGTGGCGGCGCAGGTCAAGGCCCTGCTCGCCGAGGTGGAGAAAAAATACCAGCGCCTGGACGTGCTGGTGAACAACGTGGGGGGCGCCTTTCCACAGGTGCGCTTCGAGGACGAGGACCCGGCGCAGTGGGAGAAGCTGCACGCCTGGAACTTCGGCCACGTCTGCATGGTCACGCACGCGGCGCTGCCGCTGCTGAAGCGCGCCGCGCCCGGTTCCAGCATCATCAGCCTGTCGTCCATCGAGGGCTACCGCGGCTATCCGCTGGGCGTGGTGTACGCGGCCTACAAGGCGGCCGTGATCAACTTCACCAAGAGCCTCGCCTGCGAACTGGGCGGCGACGGCATCCGCGTCAACTGCATCGCTCCCGAGAGCACCGAGACCGAGGCGGTGCAGATCACTGCCTCCATCAAGGACGAATACCGCGACTGCCTGAAGCGCTGGTTCCCGCTCGGCCGCTACGGCACCCCGCCCGACATCGCCGGCGCGGCGGTGTACTTCGCCACCAGCCTGTCGGCATGGACCACGGGCGAGACGCTGCTGGTGGACGGCGGCGCGCTGGCGCAGGGCGGCTGGCGCCAGACCCGCGACGGGCGCTGGACCAACTCGCCCATCATCGAGAAGGCGCACCGCATGTATGGGCCGGTGCGGCCGTAGCCACAAAGAAAACGGCCGGTACGAATCCACACCGGCCGTCAAGGGGCGGCGTTCAGATCAGCCGGTGATCACGTACTTCTGACCCGGGCTGGGCGGCTCGATCACGTCCTGGCCGTTGATGGTGATGACCTTGGTGACCTCCCAGGCCGGATCGCCGGCCTTGGGCGACATGCGGATGATCTGCACGTTGCCGATGGCCTGGTGGTCGCCG
>DATNCF010000634.1:0-3116 GCA_035571675.1 Burkholderiales bacterium
TGGCGGCGTTGCGATGCACTAAAGCCTCGGGCCGCTGGGTCTGGATGTCCTGGTAGAGCGTGCCACCGTAGGCGACGTTGAGCAGCTGCAGGCCGCGGCAGACGCCGAACACGGGCTTGCCCTCGCGCTCGAAGGCGCCCACCAGGTCGATCTCGTATTCGTCGCGGATGCGGTCTCCGGCCCAGCGCTCCTGCAGCGGCTCCTCGCCATAGCTGCGCGGTGAGACGTCGGCGCCGCCGTGCAGCACCAGGCCGTCCAGCCACTGCGCGTAATGGTCCAGCGTCACGTCGCCGCGCTGGGTGGCGCCGGTCGGGCTGGGAATCATCACGGCCAGCGCGCCGGTCGACATGATCCAATGGGCGATCGACTGCTCCACGTACTGCAAGGTCTTGCCCGTAAACAGCGGGCGCTCCGGGTCGGCGTGCATGAAGCAGGCGGAGATGCCGATCTTCAGCCGCTGCCGCTCTCCTTGCGCGATCGCATCGGGCCCGCCGCCCAGCTGGCTTCGGGTACCGGAGGTGAGGGCCTCGCTTTTCATCGAGCTTCCTACATCGCGTGCTCGAACAGCCGCTGGAAATCCGCCGCGGTGCAGGGCCGCGGGTTGGTCTGGTGGCACATATCGGCCACGGCGATCTCCACCAGCCGCGGAATCTGCCCCTCGCGCACGCCGTGCGCCGCCAGCTTGCCGGTGATGCCGATGCGCGCCCGCAGGCCGCGCAGCCACAGGACGAATTCGCTGCCGCCGCCCCACACCTTGCACACATGCGCGAGCTCGTCGAATTTGTGCGGCGCGGCTTCGTAGTTCCAGGCCATCACGGTGTCGATCATCAGCGCGTTGGCCAGGCCGTGATGCAGGTCGCACACCGCGCCCAGCGCATGGGCGCAAGAGTGCACCGCGCCCAGGTCTTTCTGGAAAGCGATCGCGCCCATCATCGAAGCCATCATCATGTCGCCGCGCGCCTGCAGATTGGCCGGCTCATGCACCGCCGTGACGAGCGAGCGCGCCGCGATGCGCGCACCTTCCAGTGCGATGCCGTCGCACAGCGGGTGGTAAGCCGGCGAGAGGTAGCTCTCGATGTTGTGCGTGAGCGCGTCCATGCCGGTCGCCGCCGTCATTGCCGGCGGCAGGCCGACGGTGAGTTCGGGATCGGCGAACACTGTCTTCGCGAGAATCTTCGCGCTGAAGATCACGCGCTTCAGATGGCTCTCGTTTTCGCTCACCACCGAGGAGCGCCCCACTTCCGAGCCCGTGCCCGCGGTGGTCGGCAGCGCGACGAAATAGGGCAGGGGTTCTTCGATCGGACGCACCTGGGGATGGTCCCAGGCGTATTCGAGAATGTCGCCGTCCTGGGTCGCCGGGACGCCCACCACCTTGGCCACATCCAGCGCGGCGCCGCCGCCGAAGCCGATCACGCAGTCGGCCTCGTGCGCCCTGAAGGCAGCCGCGCCTTCCATCACCTGGCTGGCGGCGGGATTGCCCGACACCTCCGAGAACACCGCCACGTCCAGCCCGCCGAGATGGGTCTGGAATTCAGCCAGGACCGGCAGGGCCGCCAGCGCCTTGTCGGTGACGAGAAGGGGACGCCTGAAGCCTTGCCGGGCCAGGTGCTGTGCCACCTCCTTGCGCGCGCCCACACCGAAGCGGATGGGAGTCGGAAAGGAAAAGCTGCTGATGGTCATGATGGTTTTCAGGAAGAGATGATCGAGCGCTAGAGTTCCAGGTACATATGATTCTTGGCGTAGGCCCGGCCGTCCACCTTGATGGCGTGCGGCTCGATGCCGAAGGACTTGAAACCCGCGCGCTCGTACAGCCGTTTCGCACTGCCTTCCCCTTGGGTCACCGTGAGCACCAGCAGTTCCAGGCCGCTGCGCCTGGCCTCGTCGAGCAACTCGCTCATCAACGCCGCGCCGAAGCCCCGGCCCATCTGTTCATGGGCCACGTACATGCCGACAACCCTGGCCTTGTGGCGGTTCTTGGCCCGGGTTTCGCACGCCAGCCCAACCATGCCGCACAGCTCGCCGCCCTCGAACGCGCCCCAGAACTTGTAGTGGGGCGAGCCCAGGCGTTTCTCCGAAGCCTCCAGCGGCACCTTTTCGTCCTCCTCGTGACTGGACGTGAAAGCCTGCGGAAATTCCCAGAGCGCGCGCAGCCGCAAGGCCCGGTAAGCGGAAGCATCGCTGGGGACAAGGCGCCTGATTTCCATGGGGTCAGATGATTTCAAAGTAGCGCTTGAGCTCCCAGTCGGTCACGCCGTCGAGCCACTGCCGCCATTCCCAATCACGGGTCGCAGCGAAATGTTCCACGAAGGTGTCGCCCAGGAAATCCCTTGCGATGCTTGAGTTGCTGAAGTTGCGGGTTGTTTCGATGAGGGTGCGCGGAGCCCGCGGAATGTTTTCCGCGCCCTGGTTCGTGCCGGTGATCGGCGCTGCAGTGAGCTTGAGCCCTTTCTCCACGCCGTGCAAGCCGGCCGCGATCACGGCGGCCATCGCCAGATAGGGATTGATGTCGGCGCCCGGGCAGCGCGTCTCCAGCCGAGTCGCCTTGGGGCTGCCGGCGATCACGCGAAAACTCGCGGTGCGGTTGTCGATGCCCCAGGTCGGCTTGACCGGTGCCCAGAAACCGTCGACCAGCCGCTTGTAGCTGTTGATGGTCGGCCAGAACATCGGTGCGAATTCCATCAGGCAGGCAACCTGCCCCGCCAGATAGCTTTCGAATAGCGGGCTCATCTTGCGTTGGCTCTTGGCCTCGTAGAACAGGTTGGTCTTGCCGTCCGACAGGCTCTGGTGGATGTGCCCGCTGCAGCCCGGGTACTGCTGGCTCCACTTGGCCATGAAGCTGGGCATGATGGAAAAGCGCGCGCCGATCTCCTTGGCACCGGTCTTGAACAGCACCGCGCGATCGGCCTGCTCCAGCGCCTCGGAAAACGCGATGGCCGCTTCGTACACGCCCGGGCCGGTCTCGGTGTGCAGCCCTTCGATCGGCACGCCGAACGCCAGCATCTCGTCCATCAGGGCATTGAAGAACTCGCGGTTCTGGTTGGCACGCAGCAGCGAATAGCCGAACATGCCCGGCGTGATCGTTTCCGGTGCTACGCCCTTCTTGGCCGCCCAGCTCT
>DATNCF010000635.1:0-5015 GCA_035571675.1 Burkholderiales bacterium
TCGCAGCAGGCACTGGAGCACTGGCAGCAGTACCGCGAGGGCGACGAAGGCCTTCACGCCTGGCTGTGCCGCGTGGCGATGGAGGCACTGAAGGCCGGCACCCGGCGCGGCGACAAGGTGGACTACATCGGCATGCGCTTCGTGTTCGCGCTGGACGGGGTGTGGCCCGTGCTGAAAACCGTCATCCGCAGCAAGCGCAGTCACTAACCGAGGGAGTCGATCAATGCAGCCGGACCTGAAAATCATCAAGAGCATGGGCAACGCCAGCCGTGCGGAGCGCCAAACCCACACCAAGATGGACACCATCCAAGTCACGCCAGAACTGGTGGCGAACTGGAAGAAGCCGCCCTTCCAGCGCACCCTGCTCATCAACAGCCGGGTGCGCGTCGTCGTCGACGCCATCAAGGAAGCCGGCGGCGTCATCCCCGGCATCCTGACCCTGGGCATGGTGGGTTCCGACACCTACTTGGTTGACGGGCAGCACCGCACCGAGGCTTTCAAAATGACCGGCTTGAAAGAAGGCTTCGCCGATGTCCGCATACACTGGTTTGCGAACACCGGCGAAATGGCGCAGGAATTCGAGCAGTTGAACAGCGCCTTGGTCAACTGGAAGCCCGACGACATCCTGCGGGCGCGCGAGTCCTACATGCCGGCGCTTCAGGAGCTGCGGAAACTCTGCCCCTTCATCGGCTACACGATGGTCCGGCGCAGCACCGGCTCCCCGCTGGTGTCCATGTCGGCGGTGCTGCGCTGCTGGTTTGGCTCCGAGACCGAAGTCCCGGCCGCCAGCGGCGGTAAATCGGCGCGCGATGCCGCCGAGCGGTTGACGATCGACGAGGCCCGGGCGCTGGCCGCTTTCCTCGAAATGACCATCGATGCTTGGGGGCGAGACCCGGAGTTCTACCGGCTGTGGGGGAACCTCACGTTGTCGCTGTGCATGTGGCTGTACCGCCGCACGGTGATTTCGGCCTACTCTCCGAAGACCACAAGGCTGACTCGTGAACAGTTCAGGAAGGGACTGCAATCCCTGTCATCCGACGAACGATTCCTTGAATACTTGGTGGGCCGCGGACTCAACGACACATCCCGGGCGCCGACGTACAACCGGATCAAGACAATTTTTGCCGGGCGGCTGGAGGGCGACTTCGGCGGAAAGACCGCGCGTGGTGCCACGAAGGTGAACCTGCCGCAACCGGCCTGGGCTCACGGGTGAGGGTATCCAAATGAGTCTGCATCCCGCCATTTCAATTCGTCAGCCCTGGGCGTGGCTGATCATCCGCCCCGATGTCACCGATCCCGAGGAGCGGCGCCGCCTTTACCAGACCGGCCAGATCAAGGACATCGAGAACCGCGACTGGCGCACCACCTACCGCGGGCGCGTGCTGGTGCACGCCAGCAAGGGCATGACTCGCGGCGAGTACGAGGACTGCAATCATTTCGCCCCGTCCGGCATCGAACTGCCGCCGTTCGAATCGCTGGAGCGCGGCGGCATCATTGGCGCCGTCGACATTGTGAACTGCGTTGACGACAGCCTTTCGGACTGGTTTGTTGGGTTTTATGGGTTCGTGCTCGCCAACGCTGAACCCCTGCCCTTCCGTCCGCTTCGGGGCTCCCTGGGCATCTTCGGAGTGCCGGCATGAGTCTGCTCGGCGGAGAAGAAAATCGCGGAGGCGGGATGAGCGCGTGGCCGATCCTTCATTGCACTCCGGGGGCGGCGGGCACGTTGAAGCGTTACGGCAAGATCATGTGGGTGTGCACCCTCGGCCTTGCCGACAACGATGACGAGCACGGCGAAAGCCTGCACACGCGCGCGCCATGAGCATGCCCTGCAAGTGTGGCGGTGAATCCCGCTGCGTGGACAGCCGCGTGACTCGTGACGGCCACGTGCGCCGCCGCTACGCCTGCACCGACAAAACCTGCGGCCGTCGCTGGTCAACCCTTGAGGTGAGCATCGGCACCCCGAAGCGGGGTACCAGCGTGCTCGCTACCCTGAAAAAGCGCATTGAGCTAAAAGCAATGGAGAGGAACGCCAATGGCTGAAGAATCCGCCATCGCGTGGACGAAGTCCACCTTCAATCCGTGGATCGGCTGCACCGAGGTCGGTGACGGCTGCTTGGGCTGCTACGCCCGGGAACTGGACGCGCAGCGCCTGAGCAAGAGCCTGGGCGGCGCCACCAAGGCGCATCCCATTTCGCATTGGGGCCACGGCGCGCCGCGCTACCGGACCAAGGAAGCCAACTGGAATCAGGTACGCCGTTGGAATCGACAGGCGCCCGGCACCACGTTCGCCGGCCGCCGCGGCTTCTGGCCGGTGTTCTGCTCCAGCCTGGCCGACGTCTTCGACAACGAAGTGCCTGACCAGTGGCGCAGCGATCTGTGGGACCTGATCGAGGAAACGCCCAACCTTTCCTGGCTGCTGGTGACAAAGCGCATTGGCAACGCGGCGCGCATGCTGCGCACCCACGATTGGGCGGCGGCGCGGCCCAACGTCCGCATCCTCATCACTGTGGTAAATCAGGAGGAAGCCGACCGTGACATTCCGAAGCTGCTGGCGTTGTCGTGCAAGAACGGCCTCAGCTACGAACCCGCGCTCGGGCCTGTAAACCTGCGCCGCTACCTGTGCGGATGCCGAACCTGTGTACCCGGCACCGGCGTAACCGCTGGCGGCTTCCCCAACTCTTTGCAGTGGGTGATTATAGGCGGCGAGAGCGCCCAAGGGCACCACGCGGCGCGGTTGTTCGACGTCTGGTGGGCGCGCGACGTGATCGAGCAATGCAAGTATGCCCACGTTCCAGTGTTCATGAAGCAACTCGGTAACGCCGTGGCCTTCCGCAATAGCCCGTGGGAACTGCCCGGCCAACCCGGCGAGCGCCCGGATTGTGCGTGGAAAGACCCGGACGAATGGCCGGCCGACCTCCGCGTTCAGGAATTCCCGGCATGAAGTACGAGGACGTGCTCGGCATCTACCTGGGCTCCGACGGCGAGGCCACCAAGGCGCTGTACGACCGCCTTGCCGCGCTCGGCCCCGCCGGCGAGATTGCCCTCAACCTGTTCCGCGCGCAAAAGAATTCCAGCCGCGCCAAGGGCTACCGCGGCGGCGTGCCCGGCAAGGGCTCCTTCAGGCGCATGGCCTACGACCGGAAAGAATGGGCCATGGAGAACTTGGCGGCCGTTCTCGGCCAGCACGGCGCAGCGCAGGGCGTCACCTGGGGCTGGGCCATCGACCCCGGCGCGGCCTTCCACAACGTAGTGCTGTACGTGGACATCCCGACGGGGCAGATCAGCTTCCACTCCGGCGCGCGCGGTGCCGGTCCCGACTACTGCGGCTCGTGGGACGGCGAGCTCGGCGTGGCGCCGGGGCGCATCTGCAGGTGGATATCAACACTCCTTCAAACCGTGGAGGCCGCAGCATGACCGCCGCCATGCCTACCCCCGACATGCTCGACGCCATGCACCCTATGCTACGTTCCCTGGGATGGAAACTCCTGCAGCCGTTCTGGTTCGGCCCGGATGAAGCCGCACACGTCGACGTGCTGCTCGCCATGGCCGAGTTCCCACCCGGCGCGCGCGTGCTGGACATCGGCTGCGGCACCGGGGAATGCGCCAGGCTGATGCAAAAAAAGCGTCCAGACCTGAAGTTCGAACTGCTCAACTTCAGCAAGGCGCAGCTCGCGGAGTGCCCCGATTGGATGACCCTGCACCTGGCCGACGCGCACGACCTCCCCTTTACCAACGCCACGTTCGAGGCCGCCATGTTCTGCCATAGCCTGGGCAACATGGACGCCCTCATTGCCCTGGCCCAGGCTTGGCGTGTGCTCAAGCCCGGCGGCGTGCTCTTCATCAACGACTGGCGCCGGCTCTTTGGCGACGACACCGACATGGAGCGCCTGCTGGCGTACCGCGCACAGCGTGAGGCCGACCTCTACGACTACGCCAGGTTCCTCGGCCTCGCCGGCATGCGGCGCTTCAGCCCGACCATTTACGTGGAATACCTGCGCCGGGAATGGCCGGGCCCGGACCGCGCCGACTACGACATCGCCGCGGCGGGCACCGAGCCAGCCGTGTGGAGGTTCATCAAGAAATGAGCGACGACGGCCAGCTCACCCCTGAGCAAATCTTCAACATGACCGGCAAGGTGCAGCCGGCGGCGCAGATCCGCCACCTGCGCCGCATGGGCGTGAAGGCCGAGCGCAGCGCCAACCCCGAGCGACCTGTCTGCGTGGTAAGGGAATGGCTGACCCCCGCGACGGCCAAAATCGAGGCAAAATCAGGCCCCCGTCTGAAATCCGAGCGCAATGGGTCGGCCTCGTAAAAAAGACACCAAGCTTCCCGCTTACGTCCGCATCCGCTTCGGGTCCTATCTCTACAAGGACAAAAAGCTGTGCCGGGCCGACGCTGGCGAGTCGGCGATGTACGAGGCGCTGGCCAAGCTGCTCAAGGGTCTCGACATCAGCACGGTGCCCGCGGCCGTCGCTATCTTCAAGCTGGAGTACCTGCCCACGCTGAAGGCCAGCAGCCGCACCGAGCACGCCGCACTGCTCGACATCTTCGCCGATGAGTTCGAAGATTTCCGCGTGGACCAGGTCCGCGCCCACCACATCAAGGCCGCCTGCAAGGCGCGCTTCCCCGACGCGCCCACGCGCGCGCGCCATTTCAAGTCCAGGGTGTCCACGTTCTTCCGCTGGTGCATCGCCGACAAGGGCATGGTGCAGATCAACCCCTGCAAGGATGTCTGGCTCGAGAAGCCGGTGACGCGCAAAACCCCGTGGACGCCGGCGCTGTTTTGGGCGGTGCGTGACCACCTGACACCGATGTACCAGTGCTACCACGACCTCAGCTACCTGCTTTATCAGCGCACGACGGACGTGCGGTGGCTGCTCAAGGAACAGGTCCGCGAGTCTGAGGGCGTGATCCACTTCGAGCCGACGAAGACCGCGCGCAGCAGTGGCCGCGCCGTCGACATTCCCATCACGCCCGCCATCAAGGCGGTGCTCGATCGCGCGAAGGAACTCAGC
>DATNCF010000636.1:0-9530 GCA_035571675.1 Burkholderiales bacterium
GCTCTTGATGTTCTCTTCCGCGCGGAAGAAACTCTCGGTCCTGCTCGGTCCGGGGACCTCGCAGGGAACACCCTGCGCCTCCAGGGCGGCCATGGCTTGGGCCACTGTCCTGGCGGCAAACCACCTGCCGAGGGTCTCGGCCAGCGCCGTGTCGTTCCTGGCGCGCGCGGCGTGGTCGGCGAAACGGCTGTCGTCGCCCAGGGCCGCCAAGCCCTGCACGCGGGTCAGCGCCTTCCATTCGCGTCCGGTCATCACCACCATCATTACCCAGCCGTCCTTGGCGTGGTACAGCCTGCACAATGCGTTGTAGCCCGTCTGGTCCTTGTCGATTTCGAAGCGGAACAGCGCATTGTCGTTGGCGTCGAGGATGACCTCGCAAGCGGCCATCATGGCGGCGCTGAAGAGGGAACTCTCCATCCGGATGCCCTTGCCGGTGCGCTCGCGGTAGTACAGCGCCATGGACAGCCATGCGGCGCTGAAGCAGCCGCCGGTCTGGTCCTCGTTGCTGGACCAGAAGGCCACCGGCGCGTTGCCCTTGCCGGCGGCCAGCGACTGCATGCCGGCCATGGCGGAAATGAGCGGGGCGAACGCCGGCAAGTGCGAGCGCGGTCCCGCGCCGCCGAAGCCGGGCGAATGCAGGTAGATGAGGCCAGGCCGGATTTTCGAGAGCTCGTCGTAGCCGATGCCGGCGCGCTCGGCCGCGCCGGGCCGCATGTTGTGGGTGACGATGTCGGCGCGCGACACCAGCTTGTGGACGATGGCGCGGCCCTCGGGGGTCTTGGAATCGACCGCGATGGCGCGCTTGCCGCGCTGCGCGGGGCGGAAGGCGAAGGGCGAGCCGCGCAGCGTGTCGCCCTGCAGCGGTTCCACCTTGATGACCTCGGCGCCCAGGTCGGACAGCATCTTGGAGGCCGACGGGCCGGCGAAGTAGCTGCCGAAGTCGACGATGCGCACGCCCTGCAGCGGGTGCTTATTGAGGGCTGGGTTCCTGGGTTTCAGCGAAGCGGCCACGTCGGGGCGCTTTTTCAGCTCGGCCAGCACCTCGGCCGTGTGTTCGCCTGCGCGCGGCGCGGGCCCGGTGATGGCCGGGGGCGCGTCGGGTGCTTTGAGGATGGGCCCCACCATCTTGATGGCGCCCAGTACGGGATCGTCGACCGTCGCGATGGTCTTGTCGAACACCGTCTGCGGGTCGCTGAACACCACGCCGGGCGGATCCACGGGCAAGCTGCAGATGTCGGCCTTCTCGAAAGCCGCGAGCCAATGGTCGCGCGGCTTGGTCTTGAGAATGCGCGGTATCTCGCGGATGATGAAGCTGCGCTCTTCCTCGGTGAGCGGCGCGTTCTTTTCCACGTTGGGTGCGGCCGGCGTGATCTTGTCGGCAATGCCGAAAATGTCGAGCGCCGCGGCGAAGCGTCCCGGCACGCCGGTGTGGATGCACAGGCTCTTGCCGTCGCTGCATTCCAGTATGCCCAGACTCATCAAGTGGCGGCGCGGCAGCTTGGGCCCGATGGCGGTGAGGTCGGGGCGCGGCGGCGCCCCCTCCACCCAGTTCCACTGCATGGTGTTGAGAATGGCCATGCCGTCCAGAAGCGAGGTCTCGACGCGCTGCCCCTTGCCGGTATTGCCGCGCGAATGCGCCGCCGCCATGATGCCGGTGACGATGAGCTGGCCCGCGCCGTATGCGCCGGCGGGAAAGGCGTGAAAAGCGGGATGGCCGCGGTAGGATTGCACCTCCTCGGTCATGCCCATCCAGGCCTGGATGAGGTGATCGTAGCCCGGCTTGTTGCTGCGCTCATGGCCGCGGCCGTAGCCGGTGATGGACGCATAGATCAGGTGAGGAAAGCGCTTGGCCAGGGTGTCGTAGCCGATACCCAGTTTTTCGGCCGCGCCGGGCTGGAAGCTTTCCAGCAGCACGTCCGCCTTGGCGCACAGGTCCATGAGGGTTTGCCTGCCGGCCTCTGTCTTCAGGTCGAGTTCCATCGAGCGCTTGCCGCGGTTCCAAACGTGGTAAGCGGGGAGGAAACGGAACGGATCGCCGCCGGGCGGCTCGACCTTGATCACGTCGGCGCCGTTGTCGGCCAGCAGCATGCCGGCGAAGGGCCCCGCCATGCCCCAGCTCAAGTCCAATACCGTCAACCCGTCCAGCAGTCTTGCCATTGCATTCCCCTCTTTTGAGCCGTCGGCGCGCGCGGGCGGCCACCGGCGTAAGAATCAGCGGATGACCAAGAATAAAGCAACTGCCGGTAGGCGTGCGCCGGCGTGCCTGTCAAGCATGCCCTTTCCCGCCGGTGGGAAACGGATGGGCTACGCGGCAGCCATCAGCGCTCAATACTCCACCGGCACCGGGTCCAGGCTGCGCCACAGGTACCAGGTGGCCACCGAACGCCACGGCTGCCAGTTCCTGGCCAGTCGCGTGATGGTGCGCGCCGTCACCCTTCTTCCGGAAAAATAATGCAGGGCCACCGCCTTCTGCAGGCCGATGTCGTCCAGCGGCAGCACGTCGGGCCGATGCAGGTTGAACATGAGGAACATCTCGGCCGTCCAGCGGCCGATGCCGCGCACTTCCACCAATTCCTCGATGATGGCCTCGTCATCGAGGTCCGGCCAGCGCAGGGGATCGACCTTGCCGGTGGAGAAGTGCCCGGCGAGGTCGAGCACGTACTCCAGCTTGCGGCGCGACAGTCCCGCCGCCAGCATGGCGTCGCGGTCGGCGGCGAGCACGGCGGCGGGGGTGATCGCGGCGACGGCACGAGCCGCCTCCGTTGACCTGGATCCGGTCGCCAGCGCTTCGGCCAGCACCGCAACTTCGAAGCGGCCCCACACCGTGGCGGCCGCCTTGACCGAAATCTGCTGGCCCACGATGGCTCGCGCCAGGGTGAAGAATGGGTCGCCGCGCCGGGTCATGGCCACCTTGGGGTGGCGGCGGATGATGGCGGCCAGCGTGGGGTCGCTGCGCGAGAGGTGGCGCTTGGCCTTGGCCCAGTACGCAGGCGATGCGTTGAGCAGGGCGGCATCGGCATCATCCAGCGGCGCCGGCGCCTTCGTCTCTCCCAAAGGGGCTGTCCGCGGTTAAGGCTGCTTGGCCTTGGCGATGACCCCCTGCACCGCGGTGAGCAACTCGTGCAGCCCGAAGGGCTTGCTCAGGCACTCGTCGGCGCCGATTTCGCGCGCCGTGTCCAGATAGTCCACGTTGCCGGTGCCGCGCCCGCCCGACATGGCAATGATCTTGACCGTGGGGAACTTCTGGCGGAAATCGATAATGGTCTCGATTCCGTCCTTGTTGGGCATGAAAATGTCGGTAATCAGCACTTCCGCGGGGGCATGGCGCTGGATTTGCAGGCCGGCTTCGCCGTCTTCGGCCACGGCAACGTCATACCCCTCGCCCTGCAACGCCAGGGACATAAAACGACGCGCATCGTCGTTATCTTCGATGATCAGGATTCGGGACATGGGCTTTCAGGGCAGGCCGGAGTCCAGTCCTCCCGGACTAGGCCTTCTGGCACGATTGCATTGTAACCGCATACTGGCCGAGGCAAAGGAAAAAATGCCGCCGGCATCATCGCTTTGCCGCAGCCGGTCACCAATCGGCGACGGTTGCAAGCGCATGCTCCTGGAGCAGGGCTAGGCGGGCGCAGTGGCCGCGCGAAGCAGCCGGCTCTGGCTGGTCACGTGCGGGCGCAGGAATTCCATCTGGTCGGCGAGGATTCGCCGGTTGGTCAAGATCAGGTATTCGGCCTTGTTGGGCACGTAGGGCGCATAAAGCAACTGCAGACCGGCTTCTTCGGGCGTACGGTTGCGCTTCTGCCCATTGCAATGGCGGCAAGCCGTGACGACATTCATCCAGGTGTCACTTCCACCGCGTGAAACCGGCCGGATGTGGTCACGGGTCAGGCGCAGGAAATTCAGGGCATCGCCGCAATAGGCGCAGGTCTGGTGGTCGCGCCGGAACAACTCGCGGTTGGACAGGGGCGGAACCTGGTTGAAGCCCTTGGCCGCCATGGCCCGGCCCTTGATGGCGATGATGGAGTGGCCGCTGATGCTGGAGCGCTCGCCGGTGATCTGGCAGATGCCGCCGCGCGCCGTGAAGGCCAGTTCTCCCAACGTCCAGGCCACCAAGTCCTTGGCATAGTAAAAACAGGCCTGTTGCCAGGTCACCCAACGGTGAGGCACGCCGTGCGAATCCAGTGTCAGGATGAGCGGAGCTTCCACAATTTTCCGATAACCGCGGCCGAAAAACTGCTACTAAACAGCCATATGCGCCAAGGAATTTAGATTGTGCCGTAAATTCCGGCAGCCTGCCAGCAAAATGGCGGCACAAATTGGCATCCGAGGGCGCCCGCAGCGGCGGTTCTGAGGCTCAGCCGCGCGGCGCCCGGCGGCGCATGAACCACCGCCCCAGCCATGCGATCAGCATCAGCCCTAACAACGGCCCCAGCACGGCCGGGCGCAGCAGCGCCGAGGCCGAGGCGGTCTCAGCCAGGGCGTGCACGGCGCTGGCGTATATGAAGCTCTTGGCTGCGAGGCCGATGGCCGTGGAGACGGTGAAGGACCACAGCGGCAAGCGCAGTACGCCGGCGCCGTAGTTGAGCAGCGCATGGGGCATGCCCGGCATGAGGCGCAACACGCACCACCCGAAAAAATCCGCTTCCCGGCCCAGGCGCCGCAGCGCGGCCGGCGGTATTTGCACGTTCACGGCCGCTCGCGCAAAGGCATTGGCCGCCAGGGCGCCCGCGGTGCCGCCCGCGGTGAGAATCAGCGTGGCCTCATCCGGCTCGAACAGCAGGGCGGCCACCCAGAACATCATCGAACCGGGCTGCGCCAGCATGTACATCAGGGTCTGCACGGCCACGATACCCAGCGCCAGCGGCCAGCCGGCCTTGTCGCGCGCCCAGCCGAGTATGGCATGCCAATCCAGCACGCCCAGCCATTCCAGGAGAACCCCGATGGCCGCGAGCACGGCCAGAGGCAATAGCGGCTTGAGCAGCCGCAGGTGTCGCAGGCCGTCGCCGGGTGGCTTGAAGAAGGCCCTCTTCAGTTGAGCGCCGTGGCAAGGCGGCGCCGGTACGCCCCGACCAGGTCGCCCTGGTCCGCGGCCAGGGTGAAAACCTGCACCATGGCTTTGCGCGCCGCTTCGCGCTGCGGCCCGCGGTCGCGTTCCACCACTTCCATCAGGGTCTCCAGCGCCGCCTCGAAATCACCATCGGCGGTGTAGCGTTCGGCCAATTTCAGTCGCAGGCCGTGGTCGTTGGGGGCGAGTTCCAGGGCGTCCAGCAAATCCGCCGTGGACGGCAGCGACTGGGCGCTCTTCCACACGGCGATTTTCGACGCCAGGGCCTGGTAGCGCTCGCCGTCCCGGGCGTTCTCCGCCAGGGCGTCCAACTGGAGATCGGCTTCCGAATAGGCTTGCCTCGCCACCAGCAGTTCGGCCATGTCCAGGCGAGCGGCGGCCAGTCCGGGCTCCTTGGCCAGCGCATCGCCAAGCAGGCTCTCGGCCTTTTCGAAATCGCCGTCACGAACGGCAGCCTGCGCCTTGAGCCGCAGTTGTTCCGCTTCGCCCGGCAGCAATTGGTCGATGAACGCCCTGACCTTGGCCTCGGGAATGGCGCCGGTGAACTCGCCGGCGAGCTGCCCGTTGATAACCGCCTTGACGTTGGGGATACCACGAATGCCGAATTGCTGCGCCAGTTCGGGCAGTTCGTCCGTATTCAGCTTGGCCAGGACGAAGCGACCCTGGTAGGCCTCGGCCAGTTTTTCCAGTATGGGTTTCAGGGCGCGGCAAGGCGCGCACCAAGGGGCCCAGAAATCGATCACCACCGGTACCCGGTGGGAAGCCTCGATGACTTCCTTTTCGAAGTTGTCGCGGGTTATTTCGACGCTGTACTGGCTCATGATGGGGCTCCTGGAATGATTGTAATGTGGGCCTGATCGGAGCGCTTTTCAACCGCCGCGGGGACGCCGGGATGGCCGCCCCATGCCGGGAGCACCAAAGAAAACGGCCGGACCCGAAGGTCCGGCCGAAAAGCTTTCACCCCAAAGGAGGAGGAAAAAAGGCGAAAGTAACCTTGTATTAGCAGAAGGTGTGCCAGGCATCGGATCCATTCTGTTCGAGACTGAATAAACGTCGTTTTTCAAAAACTTATCATTCGGTCGCCGAATCGCTCGCCGGCTCGCCCCGGGGCACCGCTCCCGGTAGCGTTATCAGGATCAATTTCCATCACTTGGCCGGTGCAGGATTTGCGCGGCATGCACCAGATTGGGTATTCACTCGCTTTGCGAACAACGGTTATCCATCACAAACCAAGATAGGCGCGCCGCACGCCGTCGTCGTTGAGCAGGTCCTGGCCGCTGCCTGTCATGACCACTCTGCCGTTCTCCAGCACGTAGGCGTGGGAAGCGAGCTTGAGCGACACCGCCACGTTCTGTTCCACCAGCAGGATGGTCATGCCGCGTTCGTTGAGGCGGCGCAGGGTGCGGAACACTTCCTGCACCACGGCGGGCGCGAGGCCGAGCGAGGGTTCGTCGAACATGATGAGCTCGGGCTGCCCCATGAGGCAGCGCCCGATGGCCAGCATCTGCTGCTCGCCGCCGGACAGCGTGCCGGCCGCCTGCCCGCGGCGCTCGGCCAGGCGCGGGAACAGTTCATACACCTCGGCCAGGGTGCGGGCGGCCTGCGCACGGGCGCGCGGCAGCATGCCGCCCACTTCGAGGTTTTCTTCCACCGACAGGGTAGGAAAAATCTGCCGGCCCTCGGCCACCTGCCCGATGCCAAGATTGCAGATGGCGAAACTCTCCAGCCCGGTGATGTCCTGTCCGCGGAAACGGATGTGCCCGGCGCGCGGCTTCTCGATGCCGGCGATGGCGCGGATCAGGCTGGTCTTGCCGGCGCCGTTGGCCCCCACGATGGCCACGATGCGGCCCTGCTCCACCTGGATGGAGACGCCGTCCAGCGCCTGCGCGTCGCCGTAGAATAGGTCGAGGCCGCTGACACTGAGCATGACGTCCTTGGCGGTCGTCACGGTCACAGCGCTTCCTCGCCCAAGTAGCACTCCAGCACCGCCGGGTTGCGCACCACGTCGTCGGGCGCGCCGCCCGCAATCAGTTCGCCGTGGTGCAGCACCTTGATCTCGCGCGACAGCGCCATGACGGCGCGCATGACGTGCTCCACCAGCAGGATGGTGAGGCCGGTCTCGGCGTTCAGTTCGCGAAACAGCGCCACCATGCGGTCGGTCTCGGTGGGGCGCAGGCCCGCCATCACCTCGTCCAGCAGCAACAGGCCGGGCTCGGTGGCCAGGGCCCGCGCGACCTCCAGGCATTTGCGGTCGGGCAGCGTGAGCGAGGCGGCCGGGCTGTCTTCCTTGGGCGCGAGTCCAAGGCGCGACAGGATGGCGCGCGCGCGTGCGCGGGCATCGCTCACGCGCGGATGGCGGCGCAGCGCGCCCACGATGACGTTGTCCAGCACCGAAATGCCGGCAAAGGGTTTGACGAGCTGAAAGGTGCGCCCGATGCCGGCCGCGCACACCTGGTCGGGCCGCAGCCCGCCGATGCGCCGGCCGCGGTAGCGGATCTCGCCCGTGTCCGGGCGGTACACGCCGGCGATGAGGTTGAACAGCGTGGTCTTGCCCGCGCCGTTGGGTCCGATCAAGGCCACGATGTGGCCGGCCTCGACGTTGAACGACACGTCAGCCACGGCGCGCAGGCCGCGGAACTGCTTGGACACGCCGGAAATCTGGAGCACTGCGTCGAGCAGTGCGCCTGAAGCGGCGTGGCCAGCGGGCGCGCTCACGGAGCACCCTCCCCGCGCTGCCTGTCCAGCCCCAGTCTCTTCGCCAGCGCCGGCCACACGCCGTGGGGAATGTACATGGTGACCAGCAACAGGCACACGCCGTAGAACACCTGCTTCAGCCCCACCAGCTCCACGCCAAAGGCCGACAGCGCCTCTGTGATGCCCTCACCCAGCACAGCCAGCAGCGCGGCGCCCAGCACCGGACCGAACAGCGTGCCCACGCCGCCGATGATGGGCCCGAGGATGAGTTCGATGGAGCGGCCCATGTTGAAGATCTGCTCGGGAAAAAGGTTGTTGTAGTAGAAGGCGAAGAACACGCCGGCAACGGCCGTCATGCCCGAGGACACCAGCATGGCCAGCATCTTGTAGCGGAAGGTGTTGATGCCCAGGGCCTGCGCCGCCTCCGCGTTCTCGCGGATGGCCAGCCAGTAGTAGCCCACGCGGGTGCGCGTGAGCCAGGTGCAGAAGACCAGCGCCGCCGCGGCCAGCGCCAGCATGAGGTAGTAGAACATCACGGGCGACCCGCGCCAGTGGACAAGGTCGTTGACCGTGCGCTGGGACACGGGCAGGAAGAAGCCGCCCGTCGCGCCCAGCCACTCCCAATGATCGAACCCCAGGCGCGTGAACTCGGCGAAGGCGATGGTCAGCAGCGCGAAATACACGCCGCCGATGCCGAAGCGAAAGGCCAGCACGCCTATTATGGCGCCGGCCAGCATGCACACCAGCACCGCCGCAACCAGCCCCGGCCACGGCCCGATGCCGCCGTGCACGAACAGCGCCGCCGCCGTGTACGCCCCCAGGCCCACGTACAGGGAGTGCCCCAACGACAACTGGCCGCAAAAGCCCATCAATACGTTCCAGGCCTGTCCCGTGTAGGCGAAATACAGGATGAGGATGGCCACCGACAGCACGTAGGGACTGGCGAACAGCGGCAGCACGGCCAGCAGCAAGGCCAGCGCCGCCAGCAGCACGGCCACCCGCGTGCCCGCGGCCCTCATGCCTGCTGCTTGCCCAGCAGTCCCTGCGGCCGCGCCAGCAGCACCAGGATGAGCAGCGCGAAGCTGAACATGCTCTTGGCCGAGGGCGTGATGACGAGGCCGGCCACCGCCTCCGACACCCCGATCAGCACCCCGCCCAGCATGGCGCCGGTCATGGAGCCCATGCCGCCGACGATGACGATGATGAAGGCGAGGAGCGTGTAGGCCGGGCCGAGCAGCGGCGTGACATCCACCAGAAGCACCATCATGCAGCCCGCGGCGCCCACGCAGGCCGCGCCCAGGCCGAACGACAGCGCGTACAGGTGGCGCACGTTCAACCCCACCACCCGCGCGCCGAGGTGGTTGTCGGCGCAGGCGCGAATGGCCTTGCCGGTGAGCGTGAAGCGGAAGAAGGCGAACACCGCCAGCGCGCAGGCCAGCGCCGCCAGCGCCGCATACAGCCGCGCCGCGTCCACCAGCAGCGTCCCGACCTGGAAGGATTCCAGCTGGTAGTCGGTCTGCACGTTGCGCGCGTCGGGGCCGAAGCCCATGAGCAGGCCGTTCACCAGGATGATGGCCACGGCGATGAGCAGCATGAACTGCGAGTGCTGCGGCCTAGTGATAAAGGGATTGACGATCCCGCTTTGCAACGCGTAGCCCAGGCCAAAGAACACCGCGGCGACGGGCAGCATGGACAGGAACGGGTCAAGGCCGAAGTACTGAAACAGCAGGACCGCGGCAAACATGGCTGCCACCATCATTTCGCCGTG
>DATNCF010000637.1:0-2880 GCA_035571675.1 Burkholderiales bacterium
TCCACTCGGGGCTGGCAGTGAGGTCCTGGAGCTTTGATGGGTCACCCCGAATAACGGTGAACCCGTTCAGGGCGCCGCCATACGGCTCGAGCAGGACAGTATCGAACGATTCAATCACGCCGTTTTTCTTTTGCACCGACAAGGACTCCAGGAACTCCTGGAAAAGTTGTGCGCTAAGGATCTCTCGCCCGGGCAGGGGACGGTTCCAGGCTGACACGACGACATTTGCACTCATAACAGTTCCTTTCTTCGCCACCACAGCGATGGGGGTCCAGGTATAAGCCGGGTTCTTCTGAGCCGTATCGTTTCAGCCCTAAAACGTATGTAATGTTGTGCGGTTTGCCGCTTCCTGAAGGTTCTCGCTTGAATCACGACGCGGATCACCCAGGCATGAGCAGCCCGAGCACCTGCCGGGCTGCCGGCGCAGCGGGAGATTCAGGCGGCCTTGATCGCCTCCGCCGTCATTGGCAACTTGCGCACGCGCTTGCCCGTAAGCGTCGCCACCGCATTGGCAATCGCCGGTACGACAACGGCGGTGGCAGGCTCGCCGATGCCGCCAGGTTTTTCGCTGCTTTCGACCAGCACGATGTCGATCGCGGGCGCCTCGTTCATGCGCACCACCGGGAACTGGTGGAAGTTGGTCTGTTGCACCGGCCATTCACCAGCGTGATTTCCTGCATCAGCGCCGCGCCCATGCCGAACGCGATGCTGGACTGGATCTGCGCTTCGACGGTGTCCGGATTGACCATGCGGCCCAGGTCCGCCGCCACGGTCACCCGGTGCACTTTCACGCCGCCGTTTTCCATGCTCACCTCCGCGACCTGCGCCATGTAGGTGTCGTAGCCTTCCATCAGCGCGATGCCGCGGGCGTGACCGGCGGGAAGGGGTTTGCCCCAGCCAGCCTTGTCGGCCGCGAGCTTGAGCACGCGCGCGAAACGTGGCTGCGAGCCGAGCATCGACATCCGGTATTCGTATGGGTCCTTGCCGGCCGCCTTGGCCAGCTCGTCGATCAAACTCTCGTTGGCGAAGGCGTTGATCAGGTGGCTGACCGAGCGCCAGTAGCCCACCCGCAGGCCGGCATCGTGCTTGATGGCGTCGTGCTGGATCGCGGGGATCGCGTAGGGAGCCACCGCCGCTTCCATCATCGCGTCGTCGGGAACCTCGTTCGGCAGGCCAAAGACCCGTCCCGTCACCGATTGCGAAGTGATGCGGAACGTCATCGCGGTGGGTTTGTCATCGGCGCCCAGCGCGGCGGCCAGCTGGTGCACCGCCTGCGGCCGGTAGAAGTCGTGCGTCATGTCGTCCTCGCGCGACCAGACCAGCTTGACCGGTTTGCCGACGGCCTTGGAAATCTGCGCCGCCTGGATGATGAAGTCCAGGTCGATGCGGCGCCCGAAGCCACCGCCCAGGAACGTGGTCTGCACCGCCACGTCCTCTGGCTTGACACCGATCGCCTTGGCCACCGTGCCTTGCGCGCCGTCCTGCCACTGCGTCGGGCCGATCAGGAGCATCTTGCCGTTGGCCGTGAAATTCATCGGCTCCAGCGGCGAGTGCGAGAGCAGCTGCGCCACGTATTCGGCGCGCACGACGCGCTGGGACGACGCGATCGCGCCGGCCGCGTCGTCCACGGACTTGATCGGCAAGGGCTTGCCAGGCTTTCGATCGTGGTGACACGCTTGCCCTGGGCCGCTGACAGCGCGGTCTGGCAGGACCGCACCGGCATGCCATCGACGTGCACGGTGCAAGCCCCACACAAGCCCAGGCCTGGGCCGTACGCGTCTTGATACTTCGGTTACCTCAATGCCGCGTTGCACCGCGCAGTGGGAGAATCACCGCATGAGCACGACTTCTTCCCGGCTGGCCGAACTGCGCAAGAGCTATGAACGCGCGGAACTGAGCGAGGACGCCTCGCATGCGGATCCGCTGAGGCAGTTCGACCAGTGGCTCACCGAAGCGATCAGGGCCGAAATTCCCGAGCCCAACGCGATGACGCTGGCCACGGTGGCGAGCGACCTGCGGCCGAGCACGCGGGTGGTGCTGGTCAAGGGCTACGACGAGCGCGGCATCGTCTGGTACACCAACTACGAAAGCCGCAAAGGCCAGGAGCTGGCGGGCAACCCGTACGCGGCCTTGCAGTTCCACTGGGTGGAGCTCGAACGGGTGGTGCGCATCGAAGGCCGGGTCGAGAAAACCAGCGCGGAGGAAAGCGACGCTTATTTCGCGACGCGCCCGCTGGACTCGCGCATCGGCGCCTGGGCCAGCCCGCAAAGCGAGGTGATCGCCAACCGCGCGGTGCTCGTCGCCAACGTAGCCAGGTTCGCCGCGCAGTACCTGCTCAATCCGCCGCGCCCGCCACACTGGGGCGGCTACCGGCTGGTGCCCGACCAGTGGCAGTTCTGGCAAGGACGCAAGAGCCGCCTGCACGACCGGCTGCGCTACACGCTGGCAGGGGGCACCTGGGTGCGCGAGCGGCTGGCGCCTTGAACTCGTGGTATAACTAGTGTTATAACTGAGGTCCTCTCATGCACATGCTCAAACTCACGCAGATCGGCAATTCGGTCGGTGTCATCCTGCCGAAGGAGGCGCTGGCAAAGCTGCGCCTGGAGAAGGGCCAGTCGGTGTTTCTCACCGAAACACCCGATGGCTACGCGTTGACGCCTTACGATCCGACGCTCGAAGAGCAGATCCAGGCTGGACGCGAATTCATGCGCGAGTTTCGCGACACCTTTCACCAGCTGGCGAAGTGAGCTGGCGCTGGATCGACCGCCGCGCTTTGCTCCTGCTGCATGCGGAAAGCCTGTCGGAGCATGGTGGCGGCGAAGGTATTCGCGACCAGGGCCTGCTCGAGTCGGCGCTGGCCCGGCCCGAGAACCTCGCGGC
>DATNCF010000638.1:0-3270 GCA_035571675.1 Burkholderiales bacterium
GCCGAGGGTGATGCCGATGTCCTCGACGGTGTGGTGGCCGTCGATGTGCAGGTCGCCGTCGGCCTTGATGGCAAGGTCGACCAGGCCGTGGCGCGCCACCTGGTCCAGCATGTGGTCGAGGAAGGGCACACCCGTGGCGAGCTCCGCGCGGCCAGCCCCGTCCAGGTCGATGGACACGGTGATGCGGGTCTCGTTGGTGTTGCGGGTGACTTCGGCTTTGCGCATACGGTTCAGACTACACGATAGGTCAGGGACGCGCCATTGGGCTCAGGCCGCCGTGCAGCTCGGCCAGGCCGGCGCGCAGGGCGTCGAGGAAGGCGGCGTTCTCGGCCTCGGTGCCCACGGTGACGCGGATGCATTGCTCCAGCAGCGGGTGGGCGCCGTGCAGCGACTTGATGAGCACGCGCCGCTGCGCCAGCCCGGCCACCAGGCGCGGCGCGTCTGGCACGCGCCCCAGGATGAAGTTGGCGGCGCTGGGGAAAGGCTGCACGCCGGGCAGCGCCGCCATGGCCTTGAACAGGGCCTCGCGGCCGGCGCGGATGGACGCGGCCTGCGCGTCCAGCAATTCATGGCGGCGCAGTATCCATTCGGCCGCCGCCTGGGTGAGCACGTTGACGTTGTAGGGAGAGCGCACCTTGTCGAACTCGCGCACCCATTCGGGGTGGCCCACGGCATAGCCCAGGCGCAGGCCGGCCAGCCCCAGCTTGGACACGGTGCGCAGCAGCACCACGTGGCGATAGCGGTCCAACAGGCCGATCAGGCTGTTGCCGGCGAAGGGCTGGTAGGCCTCGTCGATCACCACCAGCCCCGGCGCGGCCTCGGCGATGGCGATGATGTCCTGTTCCGAATACAGGTTGCCGGTGGGATTGTTGGGGTAGGCGATGAACACAATGGCCGGACGCCGCGCGCGCAGCTCGGCCAGCATGCGCTCGGTGTCGAGCGAAAAATCCGGCCGCAGCGGCACGCCGACGAACTCGGCCCCCGCGATCAGCGAATAGACCTTGTACATGACGAAGGCCGGCGTGGGCGCCATGACCACCGCGCCCGGCCGCGCGCAGCACTGCACCATGATCTGGATGATTTCGTCCGAGCCGTTCCCCAGCAGGACTTCCCATTCGGGTTTCAGCCCCATGACCTCGCGCAGCCGCTGCTTGAGCGCGGGCGCGGTGGGATCAGGGTAGCGGTTGATGGCGCACTCGGAGAGCACCTGCGCCAGTTCCCGGCGCAGCGCCTCGGGCAGGGCGTAGGGGTTCTCCATGGCGTCGAGCTTGATCATGCCGCGCGCGTCGGCCACGGGATAGGCCGTCATGGCGCGCACGTCGGCGCGGATAATGTCCTGGGGATCGGCCATGGCGTTATTCGCCCGCTTGTCCCTTTGGGTTCAGCCGCAGTTCGGCCGAACGCGCGTGCGCGGCCAATCCTTCGCCGCGCGCCAGGGTCGAGGCCACGCGCCCCAGGGTCTGGGCGGCGGCCTTCGAGACCGAAATCAGGCTGGTGCGCTTCTGGAAGTCGTACACGCCCAGCGGCGAGGAGAAGCGCGCCGTGCCCGAGGTGGGCAGCACGTGGTTGGGCCCGGCGCAATAGTCGCCCAGCGCCTCGGACGAGCAGGCCCCGGCGAAAATCGCCCCGGCGTGGCGGATGCGGCCTATCCAGGCCTCGGGTTCCTTGACCGACAGTTCCAGGTGCTCGGGCGCGATGCGGTTGGCCACTGCGCAGGCCGCTTCGAGGTCGGCCACTTCGATCAACGCGCCGCGGCCCTCGATGGAGGCACGCACCACGTCGCGGCGCGGCAGCTCGGCCAGCAGGCGGTTCATGCTGGCGCCCACGCGGTCGAGGTAAGCGCCGTCGGGCGAGATCAGGATGGCCTGGGCCATTTCATCGTGCTCGGCCTGCGAGAAGAGATCCATGGCCACCCAGTCGGGCGGCGTGCTGCCGTCGCCGATGACCACGATTTCCGAGGGGCCGGCGATCATGTCGATGCCCACGCTGCCGAACACCTTGCGCTTGGCCGCGGCCACGTAGGCGTTGCCGGGCCCCACGATCTTGTCCACGCGCGGCACGCTGGCCGTGCCGAAGGCCAGCGCCGCCACGGCTTGGGCGCCGCCGATGGTGAACACGCGGTCCACGCCGGCCAGGGCCGCCGCCGCCAGCACCAGGGGATTGCGCTCGCCGCCCGGCGTGGGCACCACCATGACAATTTCCCCCACGCCCGCCACCTTGGCCGGCAGCGCGTTCATGAGCACCGACGACGGATACGCGGCCTTGCCGCCGGGCACGTAAATGCCCACGCGATCGAGCGGTGTCACCAGTTGCCCCAGGCGCGTGCCGTCGGCCTCATCAAACTGCCAGCTCGCGCTCACCTGGCGTTCGTGAAAGCGCCGGATGCGCGCCGCGGCCGCTTCCAGCGCCGCGCGCATGTCGGCGTCCAGCCCGGCCAGCGCCTGTTGCAGCGCCTGGCGCGGCAATTCCAGCTCGGCGGCTGACGCGACCTGCATGCGGTCGAAGCGCTGCGTGTATTCCACCAGCGCGGCGTCGCCGCGAGCGCGCACGTCGGCCAGGATGGCATCCACGGTCTGGTCGATTTTCGCGTCGGCGCTGGGCTCGAACGCGGTCAGCGCCGCGAGCGCCGCATCGAAACCCGGCGCGCCGGCCTTGAGGCGGCGCAGGCGCAGGCCCTCAGCCATGGGCGGTCCCTTTGGAGCCATGGGCGGCTCCGGCCTTCACGTCCGAGCGCGCGGCGACGGCCGCCGAGAAGGCATCCAGCAGCGGCTGCACCCGCGCGCGCTTCAGTTTCAAGGCGGCGGGATTGACGATGAGGCGCGCGCTGATGGGGCGGATTTCCTCCACGGCCTCGAGACTGTTGGCGCGCAACGTGCTGCCCGTGGACACCAGGTCGACGATGGCGTCGGCCAGGCCCACCAGCGGCGCCAGTTCCATGGAGCCGTACAGCTTGATCAGGTCCACGTGCACGCCCTTGGCCGCGAAGTGTTCGCGCGCCGTGCCGATGTACTTGGTGGCCACGCGCACGCGCGCGCCCTGCTGCACGGCGCTGCGGTAGTCGAATCCCTTCTGCACCGCCACCATCAGCCGGCAGGCGGCGATGCCCAGGTCCAGGGGCTGGTACAGCCCCTCCCCGCCGTGCTCCAGCAGCACGTCCTTGCCGGCAATGCCCAGTTCGGCGGCCCCGTACTGCACGTAGGTGGGGGTATCCGAGGCGCGCACGATGATGAGCCGCACAACCGGCCGGTCGGTGGCGATGATGAGCTTGCG
>DATNCF010000639.1:0-2304 GCA_035571675.1 Burkholderiales bacterium
GGCCATCATCTCGAACTGCATCGCCTGGATCTCGGCCAGCTCCCCGGCGGTGATCCGCTGGGCTGCCAGCTCGCCCGACAAGGCTTCGAGACCGGCCATCACTTCAAACGTGTTGCCTACATCAGTTTCGTCCAGGGCAATGGCGATGGCTCCGCGATTGGGCACCAACTCGACCAAGCCTTCGGCTGCCAGCATCTTGATCGCTTCACGCAGCGGAGTGCGCGATACGTGCAGGACTTCGGCCAGCTCGCGTTCATTCAGCTTCGCACCCGGGGCGATGCGGCCTTCTACCAGCATCAGGCGCAGACGCTGGGCCACGTGCTCGTGCAGGGAGGCCCGGGGAATCGAGATGATGTCGGCTGTCATATTGCTATTGTATGCAAAGAGGTCGCCTCGTTCATGGATCAGGTAATTCTTATTGACTTTTGCATTTTGTATGCAAAAATGCAAAGGTTTTCCGAAAGAACCATCAATGCTGACACTCGACTTCCATCCCACCGGCCGGCATTTTCTCCAGATTCCCGGCCCGTCCCCAGTGCCCGATCGCATTCTTCGCGCCATGAGCCTGCCAACGATCGATCACCGCGGCCCCGAGTTCGCGGCACTCGGTCTTCAGGTGCTCAAGGGCCTGGCACAGATCTTCAAGACCCGCCATCCGGTCGTCATCTATCCGGCCTCGGGGACCGGCGCATGGGAAGCGGCATTGGCCAACGTGCTGAGTCCCGGCGATCACGTGCTCATGTATGAGACGGGCCACTTCGCCAGCCTGTGGGACAAGATGGCCACGCGGCTGGGCGTCAAGACCGAATTCCTGGGCCTGCCGGGCATTGAAGGATGGCGCCGTGGCGTTCAGGCGGACATGATCGAAGAACGCCTGAAGGCCGACACCCAGCACACGATCAAAGCCGTGTGCGTGGTGCACAACGAAACCTCGACAGGCGTCACAAGCAATATCGTGGCCGTGCGCAAGGCCATCGATGCCGCGCGGCATCCGGCGCTGCTGATGGTGGACACCATCTCGGGCCTGGCCTCAGTCGACTACCGACATGACGAGTGGGATGTCGACGTCACCATCAGCGGCTCGCAAAAGGGGCTGATGCTGCCGCCGGGCATCAGCTTCAACGCGCTCTCGCCCAAGGCCATCGAGGCAAGCCGGACGGCGAAGCTGCCCAAAGCCTTCTGGGCCTGGGACGAGATGATCGAGATGAACAGGAGCGGCTACTTTCCCTACACGCCGAACACCAATCTGCTGTACGGACTGTCCGAAGCCTGCGACATGCTGCTCGCGCCCGAGCAGGGCGGCCTGCCCGCGGTGTTCGCGCGCCACGCGCGCTGGGGCGAGGGCGTGCGCAATGCCGTCAAAGCCTGGGGCCTGCAGATCCAGTGCGCAGACCCGGCGGTCTATTCCCCCGTGCTCACCGGCGTGATGATGCCCGAGGGAGTCGATGCCGACGCGGTGCGCAAGATCATCTACGACCGCTTCGACTGCTCGCTGGGGACTGGCCTGGGCAAGGTCAAGGGCAGGATGTTCCGCATCGGCCATCTGGGCGACTGCAACGACCTGACACTGGTGGCTGCGCTGGCCGGTTGCGAGATGGGCCTGAAGCTCGCCGGCGTGAAGCTTGCGGCCTCCGGCGTGCAGGCGGCGATGGAGTTTTTTGGCTCGCACCAGGCGCCGGTGCCAATGCGGGCGGCCGCTTAGCGGGCGACCAGGGGCGAACACCAACCAGCGGAGCATGCAGATGAAACGTCGCCTCATTCTTGCCGCCGGAACCGCTGGAGTTGCCTCGGTCGCCGTGCCTGCCCTGGGAGCTCAGGGCTTGCCCAGCGGGCCGGTCCGCATCATTGTGGGATTCCCTGCGGGCGGAGGCACCGACGCGATGGCACGCATCCTAGCGCAGAAGCTCCAGCCAATGTGGAACACGAGGATCGAAGTCGAGAACCTGGCGGGGGCCGCTGGCGTCGCGGCGGCGGAACTTGTGGCCAAGGCGCCCGCTGACGGTTCGGTCCTGTTGATGGCGCACATCAATTCCCATGCGATCGCCCCGGGACTGGTGCCCAGGCTCTCTTACAACGTCGAGCGCGACTTTTCGCCGATCGTGCGCGTCGGGGTCACGCCCAACCTGCTGATCGCGTGGCCCGGCGTGAACTCCAGGACCCCGAAAGACATCGTGACCGAGGGCAAGGCCAAGCCCGGCAAGTTGTCCTTCGGCTCGGCCGGCAATGGCTCGGCGCAGCACCTCGCGCTTGAGATGTTCAAGAGCACCGCCAAGGTCGACCTGCTGCATGTGCCTTACCGCGGGT
>DATNCF010000640.1:0-2072 GCA_035571675.1 Burkholderiales bacterium
GCCGCCGGCACGGCGGCGTCGACCAAGCCCATGCGCTTGGCCTTGCGCGCATCCACGGCGCGGCCGGTGAGCATCATGTCCAGGGCTTCGGGCGGCGAGACGAAGCGCGACAGCCGCATCACCCCGCCCATGAGCGGCCAGATGCCGAGCAGCACCTCGGGCAGGGACAGGCGCGTGCCGGGCTGATCGACAGCGATTCGATAGCGGCAGGCGAGCGCGAGTTCTAATCCGCCGCCCATGCAGAAGCCGTCAATCAACGCAATGGTCGGGAAAGGCACGGCTTCGAGCTTGTTGAACGGATCCCAGCCGCGGCGGATCATGCTCTTCGCGTCTGCGGCCGTTTTCACTTTCGTGAACTCCTCAATGTCCGCTCCGGCGATGAATCCGCTCGGCTTCCCCGACCGGATCACGAGGGCCCGCGGCTTCGCCGCGGTAATTTCGTTGAGGGCGGTGCCGAGTTCCTCGAGCACGGCGCTGGACAAGGTGTTTGTGGACGTGCCCGCCCGATCGATGATGAGCCAGGCGATATTGTCGGCATCGGTTTCGATGCGCCAGTGCTGGTAGCTGCCGGCCATGCGGCCTCCTCAGGCGGCGGCGCGCCGGGCGGCCGGGCGCAGGGACTCGGCCAGGCCGAAGTCCTGGGGGAAGTGGTCGACGCGGATCACTTCGTCGCGCAGCTTCGCGAAGCGCTCCAGCGTCGCGGCTTCCCCGGAGCTGATGACCTTGGCCGCGAGCGCGGCCTTGACCTGCTCCTCCAGGGTGTGTCCGGCTATGGTCTTGGCCTTCACCGCGGCGCGGATCTTGTGCTCGACGGCCTCGGATTCCATGGCCGCAACCAGGGCGGCTTCAATGACGGCGATGGGCTCGTGTTCCGCCGCCGGCACGTACATGCCTTCGGTGAGCCGGTCGCGCGTGGCCGAAGGTTCGATGAGCAGCTTGGCCACCTTGCGGCCGAGGCCGTCCGAGGGATGCTGGAAGGGCCGGCCGATGGGATACACAACGCGCCACAGGATGGAGGCCACGAAGCGGTTGGGGAAGTTGGCCAGCAGTCCGTCGATGGCACGGCGCGCGTCGTACAGGGCGTACTGCACCGACCAATGCAGCAGCGGCAGGTCGGCCTCGGGCCGGCCGTCATCCTCCCAGCGCTTGAGCGCACACGAGGCGAGGTACAGCAGCGACAATACGTCGCCGAGGCGGGCGGACATTTTTTCCTTGCGCTTGAGCTCCCCGCCCAGGAACAGCATGCAGAAGTCGGCCAGCATGGAAAAGTCGGTGGCGAGGCGAGTGAGCTTCTGGAAATGCCGCCGCGTCAGGCCGTGGCCCGGCGCGCGCACCAGCCGCGCGCCTGTCAGTCCCAGCACCAGCGAGCGCGTGACCATGGACAGGGTGAAGCGCACATGCCCGAACAGCGCCTCGTCGAACTCCGCCGCGGCGTGCACCGGGTCGGGATCGTTGACGGCCGCCATCTCCTTCAGCACCCAGGGATGGCAGCGTATGGCGCCCTGGCCGAAAATGATCAGGCTGCGGGTCAGGATGTTGGCGCCTTCCACGGTGATGGCGATGGGAATCTGCTGGTAGGCGCGGCCCATGAAGTTGTTGGGCCCCAGGCAAATGCCCTTGCCGCCGAGGATGTCCATGGCGTCGTTCACGGCGTCGCGCGCGCGTTCGGTGACGTGGTACTTGACGATGGCCGAGAGCACTGAGGGCTTTTCTCCAAGGTCCACGGCCCCGGCGGTGACGCGCCGCGCCGCGTCCATGATGTACAGATGCCCGCCGATGCGCGCCAGAGGTTCCTCGATGCCCTCGAACTTGCCGATGGGCGTCTTGAACTGGCTGCGCACCCGGCAGTAGGCGCCGGTGGCGCGCGCCGCCAGCTTGGTCATGCCGGTGTTGGAGGAGGGCAGCGAAATGGAGCGGCCGGCGGCCAGGCACTCCATGAGCATGCGCCAGCCCTGGCCGGCCATCTTGGGGCCGCCGATGATCCACTCCAGCGGCATGAACACGTCCTTGCCCCAGTTGGGCCCGTTCTGGAACACGGCATTGAGCGGAAAGTGCCGCCGCCCGATGTTCAC
>DATNCF010000641.1:0-12897 GCA_035571675.1 Burkholderiales bacterium
TCATCCTGGCCGCCAACGGCAGGAACTTCTCCGCCGGGCACGACCTCTCCGGCATCCGCGAGAAGGAAACCGTGTACGCCCAGTTCCCCAACGTGGGCACGTCGGCGCGCAAGCTGCAGGAAGCCAAGGGCGCCGAAGGCCGGATGCCCTACGAGGAAGAGGCCTACCTCGGGTTCTCCGAACGCTGGCGCAACATCCCCAAGGTGACCATCGCCCAGGTGCAGGGCAAGTGCATTGCCGCCGGCCTGATGCTGGCTTGGCCCTGCGACCTCATCGTGGCTTCCGACGACGCGCAGTTCTCGGACGTCACCGTGGCGCTGGGCATTTGCGGCGTGGAGTGGTTCAACCACCCCTGGGAACTGGGCATCCGCCGCGCCAAGCAGATGCTCTTCACCGGCGACCCGGTGTCGGCGCAGGACGGCAAGGCGCTGGGCATGGTGAGCGAAATCTATCCGCGCGAGCAACTGGCGGAGAAGACCCTGGAACTGGCCCGTAAAATCGCGCGCCAGCCGCTGTTCGCCCTCAAGACCACCAAGATGGCCGTGAACGCCGCGCAGGACGTGCAGGGCCGCATGAGCGCCATGAACACCTCGTTTGCGCTGCATCACCTCGGCCACAGCCACGCCCAGGAAGTGTACGGCCTCGCCATCAACCCCGAAGGCATGCACCCCTCGGTGCGCGCCACTTCGACGCTGGTCAAGAACAAGGGCTGACCGGCCTGCGGTAATCAAGCCCCGGGCTCCGTCCCGGGGCCTTTCATTTATAAATCCCAGTCAGCAATAAAGGCCGCCGAACGGCGGCCAACAATAAGGGCCTGTTCCCACGAGGAGCTGGCCCTGGCCGGGCTGGCCGGACCTGCTGGTGTCGGCCGTGCTGAAGTCCGGCGGCAGCTACGCCATGGAACATCGGGGTGCGGTTGCTGCGTGCCGATGGGCTGGAGCGGCGCGCGCGGGCCTTCTAGAAGGTTGTCACCGAAGACACATTCCATTGGCATGGATTAATCCCAGCGGCAGGAGGATTTGACTAGGCAAATCAGGAGACTCATTTCTCACAAGACGCGGGGTGAATCTCTACAATGTTTGTTGGGTGAGTGGGACTGCGTGCAGTCAAAAAAGCCGCAGGATCGTTTTTGCTGGAAGGCGCCTGGGAGGGCGAAATGTTTTCTTTACTAAAGCGTTCAGCCCTGGTGATTGTGGCTGCTGCGGCATTTTTCGCCGCTGGCGTGCAGGCAAAGCTCATAGACTTCACCTACGACCAAGATTCTCTCACCACTCTTTCACTTAGCTTTGCCGATGGGGTGTTCAGCAACAATCTGAGCGGAACGGGCTATGACGGCTTCCAGAACGTAGGCGCTTCGACACAGGCGCTTAATGGCTGGGGCTATGACGGCGAATACATCCTGTTCAATTCGGAAGTGACGCTGAATTCGCTTTGGTTCCTGCCGGCGAACGGAGTGTTTAGCGACATCCCTGAACTTAAAGCGGATACGGTGACAGTGTCGCTGTACGACGACTCCAGCGATTCACCCCTCACTTCGCAAACTTGGCACCAGAGCGACGGCGCGAAATTCCTCACTTTCAACCAAGTCAGCACTTCCAAGATCGTGTTTACGACCACCGGTGGAATGGAGGATGGCTTTATCCTGGGGCAGCGAGCCGCCTTTTTTGAAATCGACCAAATTCAATACGAAGGGGGTAGCGGCGTAACGCCGGTCCCCGAACCGCAAACCTACGCCCTGCTCCTATCCGGCCTGCTCGTTCTCACGTACACTGCTCGTCGTACCCGCCGTCAGGCGCCCGCCCGAACAGTCTTGTAGAGGAGGGTAGTACCTTCAAACCCCGCTTCGGCGGGGTTTTTTTATGGCCATTCCCGTATCAGGGAGTGATCATCCCGTTGCGCTACCATGTAGCAGCCCCGGTTACCCGACGAGACGGTATGAGCGACCACGCCGCACCCACCCTCATGGTCATGCCCATCGAGGACACTTCCTGGTACGAAGTCCTGCACCAGCAGCACCCCGACGGCCGCGTGGTGCGCATCCGGCAGAAAGCCATCGAGCGCTCGGCCGAGCGCAACATGTTCTGGACCATTTACGAGCCGGGCTTCGTGCTGCGCCAGCACGTGCACGTGTCCGACCAGATCACGCATCTGGTCGAAGGGGAGTTCTACTCCGGCGAGACACTGTGCCGCGCCCCCGCCGTGCTGGTGCTGAAAAAAGGCGCGCTGTTCGGCCCGGTGGTGGCCGGCCCCGAGGGGGCGGTGCTGCTGGAGATTTTCATTGGCTCGGCCGACTCATCGCCCACCGACCTGCCGGGCTTCCAGCGCCTGCTGGAAGAAAAGGGCATACGCCAGTTGCCCGGCCTTGCGACCGACCCGAAGTAGCCCGATGCGTAGCAAAAGAGCCTGGCCCTGAAGTGCGGGATACAAGGGGGGCCCGTCCCCCTTGTTCGTGATTCGTGATGGACTAGCGCTTCGTTTCGCCGTCCTGGCGCATGAGCAGTTCTTTCAGCTCCTTCTTCTGCACCTTGCCCGCTCCCGTGCGCGGAATGTCGTGGAAGCCCATGACCAGCACGCGCCGCGGCACCTTGTAGGAAGACACTTCCTCCTTCATGCGCGCCTGCAGTTCGGCGGGATCGATGCTTGCCCCTTCGCGCGGCACCACCACCGCCACCACCGATTCG
Source organism: Burkholderiales bacterium (assembly GCA_035571675.1). Classification (GTDB taxonomy): domain Bacteria; phylum Pseudomonadota; class Gammaproteobacteria; order Burkholderiales; family SG8-39; genus CAIYPG01. The sequence continues at coordinate 2,682 of DATNCF010000641.1, forward strand.
CCGCGCTCGGCGTCGGGCAGGCCGAGCACCACGGCCTCGGCCACGCCGGCGTAACCGGCCAGCACGGCTTCCACTTCCTGGGGCGAGACATTGGCGCCGGCGGTCTTGATCAGTTCCGACAGCCGGCCCTTGAAGTACAGATAGCCATCCTCGTCCATGCTGCACTGGTCACCGGTGGCGAACCAGCCGTCGGGCGTGAACACCTCGGCGCGCTCGCGCTTGTAGTAGCCGTGCATGAGCGAAAAGCCGCGGATGTACAACTCGCCCTCGGTGTTGGGCGGCAGCGTTTCGCCCGTTTGCGGGTCGACGATCTTGCGCTCCAGGCCCCGAAAGTTGCGGCCCCAGCTCGCGCCGTGCTTCTCCGGCAACACCTCGTTCCAGCGCCCCGCGCCGTGCGGTCCGAAGGACTCGGTCATGCCCAAGAGCGACATGATGCGCCGCTCCTGGGGAATGGGCCGGCCGTGCTTGTCCTCGGGACGCGCCGAAGTGAGCAGCGGCGCGATGTCCATGCCGCGCGCCAGCGCCAGCTCGTTCAGGGGCTTGAACTGCGGCGGCCACAGCGCCACCCGGGTGATCCTTTCCCGCACGATGAGGTCGAGCACGTCCTCGGGATTGGACGATTCCGAGAACACCACGCACGCTCCGGCATAGGTGGCGGGCATGATGCCGGCGTTCAGCCCGCCCAGCCAGAACAGAGGCATGCCGCAATACACCCGCTCGTCGCGCGACATGGCGAAGCTCCAGCGCCGGTAGGCGTGGGTAATGCGCAGCATGCTGCCATGGGTGTGCACCACGATTTTGGGCTTGGAGGTGCTGCCCGAAGTGCAGATGCCGATCAGCCAGTCCGAGGGCGTGACCGAGGCCTCGACTTGAGAGAGAAAAGCATCATCGATGCGCGGTTCGCCGTCGGCCAGCGCATGCAAATCCCGCGGCCCGCGCAGGGCCCAGGGGCGATCGCATTCACCCCATACCACCACGCGGCGCAGATAAGGGTGGCTCGCCAGCGCGAGGCGCGGCGAGCGCTGCTCCGACAGGCCGGGCAGGGCGCGCTCCAGCCGCTCCACGTAGTCGTGGCCGAGGTGCCGCGAGGCGATGAACAGCGTGTCGATGTCGGCCTCGCCCAGCGCCCAGGCGATTTCCTTGGGCTGGAAGAACGTGGACAGCGGCACCGTGAACGCGCCAATGCGGGCCGCCGCCCACCACACCAGCGCCCAGTCGGGCGAGTTGGGCAGGATGATGCCCACGCGCGAGCCCTTGCCTAATCCGGCGGCGAGCAGGCCGCGGGCCAATTTTGCCGATTCGCGTTCAGCATCTCGGAAGGTCAGGCGGCGCGAGCCTTCGACCATGAACTCGCGATCGGCCGCCTCGCGCATCGCGGCCGCAATGACGTTGGGCAGCGTAGGCGGGTAACCAGGGAAAACGGGAATTTCTTCGATGGGCAAGGATATAAAGACACTGAAATTTTGTTATTCGACCGCGCAGCGGTTGGCCGCCTGTCTCCATGGTGTCAACGGGGTGGGATGACCGGCTTCGCTCCGCGGAATTTCATTTTATCGAGAGCATACGGAATGCTTCGCAATCAGTTCGAACAACGGTTGATCAACGCGCGCCGCGCTTGAACATACTCAAGAAACTGTACATCTCATCTTGCTCGCCGGGCAATCCAACCGAAGTCCCCTCAGGATAGGGAACATTCGTCCCCGCATTCGCCGGTATCTTCGACTGAAAATCCTGCACCAGCTTGCGGTGCTGAAATCGCCATACGCCATCTTCGCGCCGATACCGATCTAAGTATCTCCCCCCCGACAGATACTCAAACGGGTCAGGCGGCTTCGCCCGGTGATAGGCCACTTTATATATTTCACCTTCAGCCCGATCGCCATCCACCTTGAACGTGGAGTTGAACACGCAATGCAACGTGGACTCCCAGGTATCCAGGATGGACGGCAGCCAGGCCACGTAGGCATCCGCCGTGCCGTTGAAGAAAATTCCGTGGTCGTCGGTGCCGTCGCGGGTGTACAGGCTGCGCATAAGCACGTAATCGCGGCGGTCCGAGGCGCGGCAGTAGGCGTCGCACAATTCGCGCAGCGCCTGCTTGTCCAGTAATTCCTGGAGAGCGGCGGGGCTTGGGTTTTGCATCAAGTGTTCCTTAACGTTTTGGGCTTTGTCCCGGCTCCAGCAATGGCCGCTGCAGGTAGCTGCAGCCCGCCCAGGCCTGCATGGCGTGGGTTTCGACGTCGGCTTCCCAGGCCGGGTCGGGCGCGGGCATGGCCGCGGCCAGATCGGCCATGCGGCTCCAGTCGGGCGCGGCAATCAGCGTGATGGCGAGCGAACTGTGAATGGCGCCCATCCACTTGAGGGGCTTCCAGCCCACGCGTTCCACCGCTGGGCGCACTTTCTTGCCGAACCACTCCAGGTAGTCGTCGCGCGCGCCCTGGCGCAGCCGCACGATCTGCTGGATCACGCAGGGACGCGGCGCGCCCTTGGCGATTTCAGCAATGGAGGGCGAGCCCGGCCCCGGCAGCATCAGCCGGTCCCAGCCGCCGGCGCGGTCCACGTTGGAGCGCATCCACCAGGCCTCGAAACCGTGGCCCGGCGCCTTGGGGCCGAACTGCTCGGTGAGCATGCCGGTCACGCGTTTCCAGTCGCCTTCCCACAGGTTCATGCCGCGCGGCGCATGGCCCATGGGGCGCAGGTGGCCGAACAGGCCGAAGAGGTGATAGCGCAGCTTGGGGTCGAAAGACCAGTCGTTGCCCATGTTGCCGAGGTAGTGGGTCACGCGCCCCGGCGCGATGTAGATGTCTTCCCAGAGGTAGAAGCGGTCGTTTTCCGATGCCATGGTCGCCCTCTCGTTTTTGGCAGCTGCTAACTGAAGTAGGGGGTTCTAAAGGGGGAAATATCCCCCTTTTCGAATTGCCTAGACCAAGACACGTTCAGGAATCGTGGTCCACCAGCCCGTGCACTGCAGCACCCCGGGCTTGCCCACCGAGCCGATGCCCTTCAGTTCGCGCTGCATCAGCCCGCGCAGGCTGTCGGCGCCCCACATGGCGATGCCCTGCCAGGGCGCGTACAGTTCGGCGAACAGCAGGTCGGGGCCCTGGTGGGCGGCGAGGTCCGCGGCCGAACCAAAGCGCACGTACTCGAACAGCCAGGATCGGTGCTGGGTGTCGAGGTCGCCGCGCAGCTTGGTGGCCAGCTTCATCTTGGCCCATTTCAGGTCGCGCTCGTCCATGCCGTCGGCGAAGCCCACCTTGAGCTGCTTCTCCAGGGCCGCGGCATTGGCGAAGCGGAACACCGCCATGCTGTGCGGCCAGTGGCCGTCCGAGCCGATGGAGGCCAGGTTGATGGCCAAGTCCCAGCCGTTGCGGCCCATGGCCGTGATGCGGTGCGCCAACTCGCCGCGCGTCGGGCCGGTTGTGGCACCCATCAGTTCCCAGAAAGAATAAATCTCCGCGCTGGACTTGCCGCGCGCACCGCCCTTGCCCGTACTGTTCTTCACGGTTGCCATGTGCCCTCCTCGCGTCGTTCCCCCGCGGGCATGTTAGCGTATCGCCCATAGACGTGCGGGTGCCCCGCGGACGTGCGACTTTCCGCAGACCCGCGGTTTCTCCGCAGGGAACGTCCGGTGCTGACGTTAAGCGATCTCAAGTTTTGAAAGCTTTAAGGAGGAAACATGCGTGAAATGCCATTGAAGGGTCTGCGGGTGATCGAGAGCTCGCTGCTTGAGCCCGGTTCGGTGGCCCAGACCCTGGGGGCGCTGGGCGCCGAGGTGATCAAGGTCGAGGCGGCCGACGGCCACGGCGACTACAGCCGCGAGCTGGGCTGGCCCATGATCGAAGGCGTTTCGCTGTTGCACTGGCACCTCAACGCCGGCAAGCGCAGCATCGTGCTCGACCTGCGCAAGCCCGAGGGCGTGCAGGTGTACCTCGACCTGGTGAAGAACGCCGACGTGGTGGTGGAGGGCATGCGCCCCGGCGCGCTGGCCAAGCGCGGCGTGACCTACGAGCGCATGCGCGAAGTGAACCCCAAGATCGTCATGTGCACCCTGTCGGGCTACGGCGCCACCGGGCCTTACAAGGACATGCCCAGCCACGGCGTGGGCTTCGACGCCTGGGCGTCATGCGCCACGCCGGCCACGGATTCGCGCGGCTTTGCCGCCATTCCGGCCGTGCCCGGCATCGGCACGCGCACCGGCGCCATCTGGGCCTCGCTCGCCATTCTGGCCGCGGTCATGCGCGCGCAGCGCGATGGCCGGGGCGCGCAGATCGATATCGGCCAGGCCGACTGCGCGGCCTTCACCAACTGGGTGGTGCTGGAGGCCTACCAGGCCTACAAGCGCCCGGAATCCGAGGTGACGGGCAACCCCTCCGACGGCTATAAGCGGCGGCTGCCCGGCACCGAGGGCTCGGGCGAGGCGGTGCGCTACCAGTACTACCGCACCAAGGACGGGCACATCCTGTTCATGGCCTCGGAGCGCGAGTTCTGGGAAAACTTCTGCCGCGGCGTCGGCCGCCCCGAGCTGTTCGAAAAGCACCCGGGCGCGCGCTACGCCGACCACGCCCTGGGCGACGTTGAACTGCGCGCCGAGCTGCAGAAAATCTTCGACACCCGCACCACCGCCGAGTGGATCGAGTTCGGCCTCAAGGTGAACACGCCCATCATGGTGGTGCACAACGGCAAGACCGTGCTGGACGACCCGCAGTTCAAGCACCGCTTCCCGTGGCTGCCCGCCAAGGATCACGGCACTGACCTCATGCCCATCCCGGTGCACTTCGTGGGTGAAGAGCTCAAGGCGCCCACCAAGGCGCCCACCCTGGGCCAGCACAACGAGGAAATCCTGCGCGACGTGCTGAGATATGATGCTGCTCGCATCGACGCGCTGCGTAAAGCCGGTGTTCTCGGCAGCGACAAGAAATAAGAAATAAAAAGCCGGCGGTGAAGCACCGCCGGCGCTTTGAGGTAGTGCCATAAAACGGGGGAAAATTCCCTTATTGTGATGCTGCTGTCCGTGGATTTCCAACCTGGAGGAGAAACGTCATGACGCTGTTGAAACGCATTGCATTGCTGTCCATGGCCGCCGCGGTCTCGGCGGCCCCGGCGCTGGCGCAGCAGCCGCTGCCCGCACGCATCAAGATCGGCGTCCTGGATTCACTGACCGGCGGCGCCGCCAGCGGCGCCGCCGGCGGCTCGCAGCCCGGCATCAAGCTCGCCATCAAGGAACTCAAGGACGCCGGCGGCACGCTGGCGGGGCGGCCAGTGGACTTCGTCTACGGCGACACAGGCTCCGATCCCACGCAGGCCGTGAACGAGGCGCGGCGCCTGGTGCAGCGCGAGGGCGTCAACGCCATGATCGGCCCGTTCCTGTCCAGCTTCACGCTGCCGACGGCGCCGATCTACACCGAGGCCAAGATACCCTCCATGGTGATCGCCACCTCCAGCGCCTTCAACCCCGGCATATCGCCGTACGGTTTCGTGGCCTATTACGATTCGTCCCTGTATTCCAAGTTCATGATCGACTACGCCATCGACGTGCTGAAGGCCAAGTCGATCGGCATCATCGCCTCCAGCAGCGCGCTCGACCGCCAGGCCGTGGAGGACTTCAAGAAGGCGGCGGCGGCGCGCAACCTTCCGGTCACGGGAGCCGAAATGCATGAACTCCGCGCGCCCGACATCACGCCCAACATGTTCACCCTCAGGCGCGGCAATCCCGACGTGCTGATCCAGAACGCCAGCACCGCCGAGGAGGGGGCGCTGGTGGTCAAGACCATGAACGAACTCGGCTGGAAGGTGCCGCTGGTCAGCCACACCGCGGTGCTGTTCGCGCCCAACTGGATGAAAATCGCCGGGCCCGACATTTTCAAGGCCGAGACCATCCACGGCCTCACCTTCGGTGCCTACATGGCCTGCAAGAACGTGCCGCCGGGCGAGCCCGTGTTCGCCAAGTTCCTGCAGCGCGTGAAGGACATGGACCCGCAGAATTTCGACAAGCTGTTCCAGCTCTCCATGAGCTTCACGTACGACCATGTCAAGCTGCTGTTCGCCGCCATCGAGGCCACCAAGTCGGTGGACGGGCCGACCGTCGCAGCCTGGATCGAGGGCAACGCAGCCAAGTATCCGGCGGTGACGGGAAAAATGAACGCCTCCAAGACCAACCACTTCCTGTTCGGCTCCGACGCCATGTGGATGGTCACGCGCCCCGACCTCAAGCGGCCGGACGGCCTTTTGAACAAGCCGGGCTGCTGAACGCGTCCCCTGGGGTCAAAAGGCCGCGCCTCGGGGCGCGGCCTTTTTGTTTCTCGTCCGGTAACTACTTGGCGGCACGCCGCTTCCCGGTAAATTTCGGCTTGCGCTTTTCCCTGAACGCCAGGCCGCCCTCGGCGATGTCGTGGGCGGCATAGGCCGAATTCAGCGCCACGGCCATGTACTGGTACGGCACGTAGTCGGTGAAGCTGCGGCCGAGGCCGCCGTATACGGCGTGCTTGGTGAGGCTTTGGCCCAGCGGCGGGCCGGCGGCGATGCGTTCGGCCAGCTCGAAGGTCTTGTCCATGAGTTCCGCGTGCGGCCAGACATGGCTCACCAGGCCGATGCGATCGGCGCGGGCGGCATCGATCACCTCGGCGGTGTAGAGCATCTCCAGTGCGCGCGACAGGCCGATGGCCTGCACCAGCGTATGGCCCACGCCGTCCAGCACCGGCATGCCGATTTTCGCGAACGCCGTGCCGAAGCGCGCCTGGTCCGAGGCCACGCGGATGTCGCAGGCCAGCGCGAGGCCGAGGCCGCCGCCCACCGCCACGCCGTTGATCGCGGCGATGGTGGGCTTGGGCATTTGCTGGACTTGCGCGATCCAGTGCCGGCCGTAAGTGAGTTCGGGCAACTGGTCGATCTTGGTCATGTCCACGCCGGACAGGTCGATGCCGGCGCTGAAGCCCTTGCCCGTGCCGGTGAGCACCACCACGCGCACGTCCGGGTCCGCGCCCAGGCGGCGCCACTCCGGCTCCCAGGCCTCCATCATCTCGTGCGTGAAGGCGTTGAGCGCGTGCGGCCGGTTCAGGGTGAACACGGCGATGGAACCGCGCATCTCGATGGAATATCCGGCATCAGCCACGGCGTTCTCCTCCTCGATTTGAATGATCAACTCTACAATGCTTTGGCAGGTTCACGCCGAACGCGGGGTGAGCCAGCCCATGCGCTATTGTAGGGGCATGAATTACGGGACCTCGAACATCATTCCGCGTGTTTTCGCCTGGCTGCTGGCGATGGCCGCTGGCTGCGGGACTGCGCATGTCCTGGCGCAGTCCGCAGGAGCGGCAAGCCCCGACCAGCAACTCATTGCCGCCGCGGAGCGCGGCGATGCCGCCGCCGTGCGCAGCCTGCTCGCGCAGGGCGCCAGCGTCAAGGCGCGCGACGCGCGCGGCCGCACCGCGCTCTTGGCCGCCACCCACGCCGACCATCCCGACACGGCACGCGCGCTCATTGCCGCCGGCGCCGACGTCAATGCCAAGGACAACATGGAGGACAGCCCGTTCCTGTACGCGGGCGCGGAGGGGCGATTGGAAATCCTCAAGCTCACCCTGGCCGCGGGCGCCGATCTCGCCAGCACCAACCGCTTCGGCGGCACCGCCCTCATCCCGGCCTGCCACCACGGCCACCTCGAGACGGTGCGCGAGCTGCTGAAGACCTCCATCGCCGTGGACCACGTCAACCGCCTGGGCTGGACGGCGCTTCTGGAGACCGTGATCCTGGGCAACGGTGATGCGCGCTATGTGGACATAGCGCGGCTGCTGCTGGCGCGCGGCGCCGACCCGCGCCTGGCCGACCGCGACGGCGTGACCCCGCTCATGCATGCGCGGCGGCGCGGCCACGTTGCCATGGAGCGGCTGCTGCAGGCCGCCGAATCAGGAACCGCGCGGACGGGTTAGCGAAGCCTGCAAAACAAGGGCCCGCATTGGCGGGCCTTTCAAAAGGCGGCGATGCGGTCCGTCAATGCCGCATCAATGCCTGACGGGCAGGATGCGCCGGCCGTTGTCATGCATGATCTTGCGCGTGTCCTCAAGCGTAAGGCCGCCGCAGCCCTCGGGCACGAAGTCGGCCGGGGTGGGCACGCCCTCGGCGTGCGGATAGTCCGAGCCCATGAGCAGGCACTCCGCGGTGCCGATTTCCTTGACGATTTTCTGGATGTCGTCCTCGGGGTAGGCCACGGCGAAGCAATGCTGCTTGAAGATTTCGCTCGGCCGCTGCTTCAACTGCCCGCCCGGCCAGTAGCCGTTCTTGGCCATGCCGCGCATCTTGTCCATTTTCTCCAGGAAACGCGGCAGCCACTCGGCGCCGTTCTCCACGCTGCCCACCTTGAGGTTGGGAAAGCGCCCGAACAGGTTGTTGAGAATGAGGTTCGACAGGGACATCATCACCGGGATTTCGCTGTAGGTGTACATCCACTGCCAGGCGGTCTGGCCCAGGCGCCGCGACTGCATGGGCTTCTCGCCGAACTCGCGGATCAGCGGGTGCATGAAACTGGCCTCGGACACGTGGTAGGTCACCACCACGCCGGCCTCGTTCAGGCGCGCCCACACGGGGTCGTAGTACGGGTCGGCGGCCGACTTGCCGTTGGCAGGCCCCATGGGCATGACCACCACGCGCACGCCGCGCTTGATCAGCCACTCGGCCTCCTTGATGGAGGTGTCGAGGTCCCACAGCGACAGGCAGCCGGTGGAGTAGATGCGGTCCTTGAGGTTGAAGCTCCACACCTCGTTGAGGTACTCGTTGTAGGCGTGCAGGCAGGCATTGCCGCCCTCGGCCTCGTCGAGGTAGCCGAACAGGCCCACGAAATTGCCCACGAACAGGATGGAGCCGTCCACGCCGAACTCGTCCAGCTTCTTCAAGCGCGCCTGCGGGTCGTACATGTCCAGCGTGGGCTTGATCCACCCTTCCACCGTGGACTTGCCCGCCTTCACCGCGGCCAGCCATTCCTTGAGCTTGCCCGGCGGCGGCACCAGGCCCTCGGCGTTGGTCTCGGAAATGTCCGACTTGCGTTCGCCGATGTAGGTGGCGAATTCGCCGTCGGGGCCGACCTTGCGCTGGATCAGCCAGTCCTTGTGGTACTTCTTGGGCAGGTATTTCTCGAACATGGAGAAGTCCTTCTCCATGATGTGCGTGTCGCCGTCGAAAATGGGTCCCTGGTATTGCGGGATGGGCAGCAACTGGTTGGGGCGCATGGCGGCTCCGGGTCGTATGAACAGAGAACGGCCATTTTAGGTCAAATCGGGCCGCTCGCGCACGTCTTATTTAATGTTCATTAAGCTGAACTCCGCGCCCGAAAACCCGGCCAAAACCGGCTAAGCGGCGGCGCGGGCGAAGCCCGGAGAGCAGAGCAACGCCGGGCAACGCCGGCCAAAGCCGGGAAAGCGGCGCCGCCCGGGCGCGGGAAACGTCAGGCGCGGATGTCGGGGTCGAGCTGGCGCTCGATCTGCGCGATCTGGTCCTTGAGCAGCAGCTTGCGTTTTTTCAGGCGCTTCACCGCGAGCTGGTCGTGCGCGGGGTCGATGGACAGGCGATGGATGGCCATGTCCAGGTCGCGGTGCTCGAGCTGCAGCTCGGCCAGGCGGCCCTCGAAAGCGGCGCGCAATTCGTCACGGGGTTGCATGGCCCATTCTAATTCGCGGCCCGCGCGCGGGCTAGAGCGGCCGCTCGGCGCGCCTAGGCGGATTCGCGCGCGGGTTTCTTGCGCCCGGTTTTCCTGTAAGACCAGGCCATCAGCGCCAGGCCGGCCAGGATCATGGGAATGGACAGCCACTGGCCCATGGACAGCCCCAGCGCCAGCAGCCCCAGGAAGTCGTCGGGCTCGCGGAAGAACTCGACGAAACTGCGCGCCGCGCCGTAGCCGATGAGGAACGCGCCTGACACCGCGCCCGCGGGCCGGGGCCGCGACGAGTACGCCCACAGCAGGATAAAGAGCAGCACGCCTTCCAGCCCGAACTCGTAGAGCTGCGAGGGATGGCGCGGCAGCGGGCCGGCCCCGGGGGAAAGGAACAGCATGCCCCAGGGCGCGTCGGTGACCCGCCCGTACAGCTCGCCATTGATGAAGTTGCCCATGCGCCCGGCGGCCAGGCCCAGCGGCGCCAGCGGCGCCAGGAAATCCGTGAGCTGCCAGAACGACAGCTTGTGCTTGCGCGCCGCCAGCCACACCGCCGCCAGCACGCCCAGGAAGCCGCCGTGGAAG
>DATNCF010000642.1:0-2416 GCA_035571675.1 Burkholderiales bacterium
AGGTGCAGATAGACAAGAATCTCATCGCCGGGGTCAAGGTGGTCATCGGCGACCAGGTCATCGACGGTTCCGCGCGCGCGCAGCTTGGCGCGCTCGAGACCGCCCTCAAGGCTTAAGGAGCTTCACATGCAACTGAACCCGTCCGAAATCTCGGAACTGATCAAGAACCGCATCCAGAACCTGGACGCCGGCGCGCAGATGCGCACGCAGGGCACGGTGATCTCGGTCACCGACGGCATCTGCCGCCTGCACGGCCTGTCCGACGTGATGCAGGGCGAGATGCTGGAATTCCCCGGCAACACCTTCGGCCTGGCGCTGAACCTCGAGCGCGACTCGGTGGGCTCGGTGATCCTGGGCGAGTACGAGCACATTTCCGAGGGCGACTCGGTGAAGTGCACCGGCCGCATCCTGGAAGTGCCCGTGGGCCCGGAACTGATCGGCCGCGTGGTCAATTCGCTGGGCCAGCCCATCGACGGCAAGGGCCCGGTCAACGCCAAGATGACCGACGTGATCGAGAAGGTCGCCCCCGGCGTGATCGCCCGCCAGTCGGTGTCGCAGCCGGTGCAGACCGGCCTCAAGTCCATCGACGCCATGGTGCCCGTGGGCCGCGGCCAGCGCGAACTCATCATCGGCGACCGCCAGACCGGCAAGACGGCGGTGGCCGTGGATGCCATCATCAACCAGAAGGGCAAGGACCTGTTCTGTATCTACGTGGCCATCGGGCAGAAAGCGTCCACGATCGCGAACGTGGTGCGCAAGCTCGAAGAGCACGGCGCCATGGCCTACACCATCGTGGTGGCGGCCTCGGCTTCGGAATCGGCGGCCATGCAGTACATCGCCCCCTACGCCGGCTGCACCATGGGCGAGTACTTCCGCGACCGCGGCCAGGACGCGCTGATCATTTACGACGACTTGACCAAGCAGGCCTGGGCCTACCGCCAGGTGTCGCTGCTGCTGCGCCGCCCGCCCGGCCGCGAAGCCTACCCCGGCGACGTGTTCTACCTGCACTCGCGCCTCCTGGAGCGCGCCGCGCGCGTGAACGCCGACTATGTGGAGAAGTTCACCAAGGGCGCGGTGAAGGGCAAGACCGGCTCGCTCACCGCGCTGCCCGTGATCGAGACCCAGGCCGGCGACGTGTCGGCCTTCGTTCCGACCAACGTGATTTCCATCACCGACGGCCAGATCTTCCTCGAGACCGACCTGTTCAACGCCGGCATCCGGCCCGCCATCAACGCCGGCATCTCGGTGTCGCGGGTGGGCGGCGCGGCGCAGACCAAGATCATGAAGAGGAAGGACGTCGGCGCCGGCGTGCGCCTAGCCCTGGCGCAGTACCGCGAACTGGCGGCCTTCGCGCAGTTCGCCTCCGACCTCGACGACGCCACCCGCAAGCAGCTCGAGCGCGGCCGCCTCGTGACCGAAATGATGAAGCAGGCGCAATACCGTCCCATGGAAGTGTGGGAAATGGCGCTCAGCCTGTTCGCGGTGAACAACAATTTCTTCGACGACATCGACGTGAAGAAGGCGTTGAGCGCGGAGAAATCGCTGCGCGACTACGTGAAGGACAAGTACGGCGACCTGGTGAAGCGCATTCAGGAAAATTCCGACCTGAAGGGCGACGACGAGAAGGCGCTCACGGACGCGGTGGCCGACTGGAAGGCAAACGGGACGTACTAATCATCATCGGGTAAGGGCTAACGGCTCGGATCGAACAAGGGGGCACGCCCCCTTGTAGATCCCCCACTTCAGGGGAAAGCTCTTCGAGCTTTCCAGGTGGGTTGTCGGGCAAGCACCGAGGAACATATAGGGCTGATCGTATGGCTGGCTCCAAAGAGATTCGCAACAAGATCAAGAGCGTGCAAAACACGCGCAAGATCACCAAGGCCATGGAAATGGTGGCTGCCTCCAAGATGCGCAAGGCGCAGGAACGCATGCGCGCCACGCGTCCCTACGGCGAGAAGATCCGCAACGTGGCGGCCCACATTTCCCATGCCAATCCCGAGTACCGCCACCCCTTCCTGGTGGACCGCAACGATTCCAAGCGCATCGGCATCGTCATCATCACCACCGACAAGGGCCTGTGCGGCGGCCTCAACACCAACGTGCAGCGCCTGGCGCTGAACAAGCTGAAGGAATGGGAAGCCCAGGGCGAGAAGTTCGAGGTGTGCGCCATCGGCAACAAGGGCCTGGGCTTCATGCAGCGCCTCGGGGCCACCGTGGTGGCGAGCGCCACGCAGCTCGGCGACCGCGCCCAACTGGACAAGATTATCGGCCCGGTCAAGGTGATGCTGGATGCCTACACCGAGGGCCGCTTCGACCGGCTGATGGTGTTCTACACCAAGTTCATCAACACCATGAAGCAGGAACCGGTCATGGAGCAGTTGTTGCCGCTATCAGGTGAAAAGCTCGGCGTGCCCGA
>DATNCF010000643.1:0-3652 GCA_035571675.1 Burkholderiales bacterium
TGCTCTCACGATGTCCTCCTTATGGGGTTTGCTGGAAGAGCCTTAGTAGCCGACATCCGCAGGCGGAGCGAGGCCGCGCAGCGCGGCGAGATGGCGGGTGAAAAGATTGTTGTTGGAATTGAAGCCCGGCCGCGGATTGCCTTCTATGCGCAGCTTGCGGATGAGAATGGCGCCCAACTTGAGCCCGGCGAAGATCTCGTACCATTCCACCCCGCCGGCTTTGAGCCCGGTGCGCGACTGCCACAGCGCCAGTGTCTCCTCGCGCGTTCCCAGCCCCGGCAGGCGCCGCAGTCCGATGGCGGTGCTGTGCAGGACGTCAAAGAACAGCCACCAGCCCAGATCTTGCAGCGGGCCGCCGAGCGATGCCTGCTCCCAGTCGATAACGCCGGCCACGTCGAAGCCGTCGAAAATCATGTTGCCGATGCGTGCATCGCCCCAGGCAAGGCCGCTCGCGGGATTGGGTGGCGCGTGCTCATCCAGCCACTCCAGGGTGTCCTCCAGAATGGGCACGGACCGGCCCGCCGCGGCCCACGCCACCGATTCTCGCCAGTACCGGCGCTCTTGCTCGAAGCCGGTAGCGCCCAGCCGGGGCTTGTTCAGAAAGGCGGCCGACGCGGCTGGAACACGGTGGATGCAGCACAACTGCTCCATGGCGTTCCGCCAGAGCCGCTCGCGCTGCTGAATCGAGGCGTCGGCGAGCCAGCCGCTGGCGTTGTAGGGCGGCCGGGTGCCAGGCGTGCGGCCGGCGAGCCGCTGCATGACAAAAAACGGCTGGCCCACCCAGCGCATGTCCTCCTCGTACATCACCGGCGCAGGCACACGCACCGTGCGGCTGGCATGCAGCGCGCACAGCAACTGGTACTGGGCGGCGAAGGCCGGCTCCTTGTAGAGCTGGTAAGCGCTGGGGTGGATACGCAACACAAGATCGCTCGCGTGTTCGCGACCGCCCTCGGTGCGGTGAGCCCGGAACAACAGCGTCTCGTTGGACGTGCCTGCCTCCGGGCGGACAATGTCGCTGATGACGACATCTTTTCCCCAGCGCTTGGACAGCCAGCGCTGCAGGACCCGGCGGATGTCCTCCATGTCCTGGCGCTTGGACAGCGCCGAAATGTTGGGAAAGTCGTAGCCGTGAACCGGTGGACCGGCCTCGGCCTGGGCGGCTGGCGCGCCGGGGCCGGTATGGGTGTCAGACACCGAGCGCCTCGAAGGTGCCGTGATCGGCCACTGCCGTGCCCAGCCGGCGCACGAATTCATTCACAATGGCCGGCTCCACGCGCTGGGTGATGCCCCACAGGAAGTAGCCGTAGGCCATGTATCGGCGATAGGCATCCCATGCGCTGTTCCAGCTCCCAACCTCGGCGCCGCGAACGGCCAGGCAATGCAGGTAGTAGCGAAGCAGGGCGCGTTCGTGCATTCGGCGCGTGTCCACGTCCAGCACCGCCGCGATGTGATAGGCCACGTCGAGCGCCCATGAGCCTCGTTGCACCAGTTGCCAGTCGACCAACCCCACGCCGCCGTCCGCTTCGACGTAGGCGTTGCCCGCATGCGCGTCGCCGTGCACGAGGCAGCGCGCCCGGTCTTTATCGCTGTCTGCGAGCACGGCCATGGCCTGCTTCAGGCGCCTGCCGTTGCGCAGGCTCGCGGGCAGCGGTTCACCCCGCTCGCCCGACAGAAGTTGATCCAGCTTCTCGGCGCTGACCGGATAGTCGTGGGCGAGGAAGCGCAGCTTCGGCTCGATCCACGGCAGCCTGTCCAAGTCCTTCCCGTTCCAATGCCGGGCGTGCAGCTCGGCCAGCACTTCCAGGGACTCGGAAGCCTGATCCGGGGTATACGGCGCCAGTGCGGTAAGGAAGCGGCAGCCCTCTGCCACCAGGTCAGTCATTAAAATCAGGCCGTGGCCGTTGTGCTCGTCCACGGCGGCATACCAGCACGGCGGCATGCGCAGCGCGCCCTTGGGTACGTGGCGGTAGAAAAGCGCCTCCGTGCGCGATGTGCCTGAGGTGAGGTGGCGCGCAGAATCGGCGCCGAACATGCCTTTGACGCAGAATGAGCGGGGTAGCGTACCGGGGGAGGTATTGTCGCCGTGCCCATAAGTCACGCGGAATCTCACCTTGGTGGCGGTGGTTTTCAGGGTCTCCACCACCTCCACATCGGTGATCGCCGCGCTATGGGGGGCCGCGGAGCGCGTCACGGCATGCGGCGCCAATGCGGCGTTCAGCCAGCGCGGCGCCAGCACCGCGGCCAATTCCGTGGGTGCCGGCGACCCGGACAGTTCGACGGCGGACATCGATTTATTCAGCCGAACACAACCGGCAGCCCCGTGGGGCCGCGCTGATTCAATCCCCCCCACAGGCGCGGCCGCGGCTTGCTGTCATCCCAACGCAAATTGGGCAGCCGATCGAACACGGCGTTGAGCGCGACAGTCATCTCCTGGCGAGACACATGCTGGCCCAGGCAGGAGTGCGCGCCAGCGCCAAAGGCAAGCGAGCGTTGCATGGGCCTGAATATGTCAAAGCGGTCCGGATTCTGCCAACGCGACGGGTCGCGGTTCGCGGCGCCCAGGCAAAGGTGCAGTATCGCGCCCGCAGGAAGGTCCATGCCGTCCAGTTTGACGTCGCGCGTCACGCCGCGCGGGAAGAGCGGATCGGTCGGATACCAGCGTGCTGATTCCAGCACGACCTGTGGAATAAGCGAACGGTCCGCGCGCACTGCGTCGAGTTGCTCCGGGTGGTTGAGGAGTGCGTACATGGTGGTGCTCAGCTGCCGCCATGTGGTGCCGCCGCCGGCAAATACGATCAGCCGACAGTGATCCAGAATCTCGTCCTCGCTGAACGGTCGTTCGGCGCCATCCTCGGTGCGCAGCTTGGCCTGCGCCAGCTTCGAGATGACATCGTCCTGCGGACTGCGCATGCGCTCTTGTATGACGCCGCGCAGCAGACGGATATAACGCTGCTTGGCCTCGGCACGCTGTTCCGGGGGCACCAGGTCACCCGCCGACGAAGCCTCGATGTCGTTGCGGAATTCCACGCCCTGATCGGGCGACAGGCCAAATGCCGTGGTCACCACGTACATGGGCAGGCGGCCGAAAAAGTCGCCGATGAGGTCCGCCGAACCGCGGTCTTCGATGCGCGAGACCAGCGCCTCTACGGCGCCCACAATGAAGTGGCTGTTCCACCAGCTGGCCGCCATCGCGGGCTGGAACTGCGGCTGGATGACGTTCCGGTAGCGGCGGTGGCGCTCTCCTGTCATGCTCAGAATCGAGTCGCCGAACAGATCCTCCACCCCCGTTTCCAGGTAGATCTCAGAGGAGAAGGTTTCGTTGTCCAGAAAGGCCTCGTTGACGGCCTTGAAACTGAAGGCCGAGTACATGGGCCGGCCGGCCACGTACGAGTGTCCGGGCGCCTCGGCCGGGAGGCCGAGCAACTCGGCGAGGCCTCCCTTGTGCACCCCGGCGGCATTCCTCAGGCGCTCGAAAGCGGGATAGGGATCATCCACCAGGATGCGCCCCCGCGCCCGCGCTTCCCTCTCCACGGTAAACATGGATTCAAAACGCTCTTCGGTGACCTGCGCACTCATCGCATCCTCCTCCAGTTTGCGGGCGGCTTTGTCGCCGGGTAAACGCGTCATGCCGGTGTCGGGGTAATGGCCTTTT
>DATNCF010000644.1:0-4559 GCA_035571675.1 Burkholderiales bacterium
AGTGGCGGTTCCCATCAGCACGCTCGCGACCGCGACGGAGCTGCGCAAGATCGCGAAGCATGCCGATCTGCAGTGGCTCCTGACGGTGGACCAGTATCTCCATCATGACTACATAGGACGCCTGGAGGAGGCCTTTCCCGATTTGAAGGGGGCGCGCGCGCCATTTTCTCTGGAAGAAGCGCCCTATCTTCGGCACATTTGGGTGTGGGGAGGCAGGCAACCGCCATGGGCCACGCGGGTGGACCCGGCGCGTGAAGCCGGGTTGGACGGCGACCTGCTGCCGCAGGTGGAAGCGCAAGTGGCGCCATCCGATCTTGTCAGCATCATCTACACATCGGGTTCCACGGCGGAGCCGAAGGGCGTCATGCACACGCATGGAGCATTCATGCGCCAGGGGGCCAAAGTGGCGGCGACCTATCCCTACTTGCGCGGCGACCGCGTGTTCACGCAAATGCCCTTCTTCTGGGTCGGAGGTCTGACGCTCACGGTCCTTAACGCCATGCACGTGGGCGCAACCCTGCTGAGCAGCGGAAAGACCGGGGCTGCGTTGCTGGACTTCCTGGAAAAGGAGAGGGTCAGCTTCGCCGTGGGGTGGCCGCACCTGATGAAGGCCCTGGTTTCGGATCCATCGTTCGCGAAGCGCGATTTCAGTGCCATGCGCGGGGGCGGCTTGGCCGAGGCGATTCCTGAGAAATTCAGGCCGAAAAACCAGTTCTTCGGGCAAGCGCTCGGTATGACGGAAACCTGCGGACCGCATACGATTTCCCTGCCCGACCTGCCGGACTCGTTGCGCGGGTCCATGGGGCCGCCGATGCCGGGCATGGAACTGAAAGTGGTCGATATCGACAGCCGGGTGGAAATGCCCGAAGGCCAAGTAGGGGAACTGCTGGTTCGCGGCGATGCGCTGACGGTGGGGATGGTCAAGCGCGAGCGGGCGGATTGCTTCGAGGCCGATGGCTGGTACCGGACGGCGGACCTGTGCTCGTTCCGCAGCGGCCACCTGTTCTTCCACGGGCGGACGGACGACATGATCAAGACCGCCGGAGCCAATGTTTCGCCCCGGGAAGTGGAGGCGGCGCTCATGAGCATTCCGGGAGTCGCGCAGGCGAACGTATACAGTGTGCCCGATGACAAGCGCGGCGCCGTGGTCGGCGCCATCGTGGCGCCGGCTCCGGGCGCTCGCCTGGACGCCGAAGGCATTCGCCGGGAGGCGGCGAAGATGCTCGCCTCCTACAAAGTGCCCCGCGTGATCCTGATCGTGGAGCCGTCCGCACTGCCGGTGATGTCGAGCAGCAAGGTAGACCGGCGCGCGCTCCTCAGGATGCTGCACGACCACCACAAGGAACAGCAGAGGCAATAGCTTCGCAGCGTCGTCGCCGTGCGGGCGCAGCGGCGGGACGGCGTGGCCGCTAAAAGTATTTTTATCCCGTTGAAAAACCGAACAGGAGGCAAGGTGAAATTCAAGCAGTCACGCAGAGAAACGCTGAAGCAGCTGGCGGCCGGCACCGCCGCGCTGGCCATGGGTTCCAGTGGGCGGGCATTTGCCCAATCCGATACTTTGAAAATCGCCTGCATTTATCCCCTCAGCGGTCCATTGGCCCAGTCCGGGAACAACATGCTGATGGGTGCGCGCATTGCGGCCGAACAATTCAACCGGGCCGGAGGGGTGCTGGGAAAAAAGATCGAAATCGTGGCGCGCGATGACAAGGCGAGCCCTGCCGAGTCGGCGCTGGTGGCGCGCGACGTGTTCGGGGCGGGCATCAAGTTCGTCGTCGGTGGGCTGCTGACGGCGCCCGGCATGGCCATCGTCAACCTGCTCCAGGAGAACAACGCGCTGTTCATCCTCACGGGGTCGCAGATCATGGCGCTGACCCATGAGAACTTCAATCCCAATGCCTTCCGATCGCAGGTAAACGGCCGGATGAGCCTGTTTGCGACGGCCGACGCCATGGCCACGGCGCATCCCGACATCACCAAGTGGGGCGGTGTGACGCCCGACAACCAATTCGGCACCGACAATTACCGGATATTCAGCATTGCGCTGAAGAAAGCCTACCGGAAGAAACTGAAGAAGGACATCGAGACCCTCGATCCCGTGCTGGTGCCGTTTCCCGCCACCGACTTCAAGGTGCAGATCGCGCGCCTGATGAGCATCCCGGCCGAAGGTCTTTACACCGGCATGGTGGGCGCCGATTACTACACCTTCATGGCGCAGGCGAAACAACTGGGGCTTTACAACAAGATGAAGGTGTTCGTGGACGCGGGCCAGGGAATCGCCGTCGCCAAAGGCCTGGGCGGCAACCTTCCCAAAGACAATCTTTGGACGCCCACGACATGGTACCCGGATGCGAAAGAGGCCAACGCCGTGAGCAAGCAGCTCGTGAAGGACCACGCGGCCATGACCAAGGAACCGCTGGACAACAGTGTGTGGAACGGCCACACCGCCATGCTCGCCATGCTGAACGCGATCAAGAACGCCAAGAGCATCGAGACGCCCGTGGTGCGGGTGGCGCTGGAGCGCGTGGAATTCGAATCTGCGAACGGCCCATTCCGCTTCCGCAAGGAAGACCATCAGAGCCTCCCCAATATTTCAGTATTGAAGATCAGCCAAAAGGCGGGCGACCCCGGCTGGGAAGTCTCCAAGGCGATTACCGTCAAGGGAGAGGATGTGATCGAGCCGGCCAGTCCGGGACAGAAATACGTAGAAACCTGAGATGACAAGATGACCGGCGGAGCGGTGCGAGGATTCGCGCGGGGCGCCCGTATGTCCTCGCGATGGCCATCGACCGGCCGCCGGTTAATGCCCACGCAGTCGCTCGATGCGCTTAACTCATGAGGTAGTGGCGGCTCATGTCCAATAATGCCGTGCGCGTGGACCCGTTCGCGATTCAATGGGACGAAGCCGATATCGAGGGGCAGAGCGCCCGGGCGCTCCTTCCATTCGAAAGCAGGTGGTGGCCATGTATCCGTGGTTCAATGCTGTGTCGAGCCGCCGTCAACGGTATACGTGGCGCCGGTGATGAATGACGCCTCATCGGAGACCAGAAAGGTGACGAGAAACGCCACCTCTTCTGGCCGCCCCATTCGAGGGATCGTGCCGCGCGCCGGCATCATGGTGGTCAGGCCGAGCTTCTTCATCGAGTTCCGCAGCATCGGCGTGTCCACGGGCCCCGGGCATATCGAGTTGCAGCGAATTCCTTCGGCGGCATGCTGAAAGGCGATGGCCCTCGTGATCGCCGTCACTCCCCCCTTGCTGGCCGTGTATGAGGTTCCGCCGTTGCCGTGCAAGGCCGCTGTCGACGCAATATTGACTATGGCGCCGCCGCCGGACCGCGCAAGCGCAGGGATGCCGTATTTGCACATGAGAAAAATCCCGCGCAGGTTCACTGCGATGGTGCGATCGAAAATGTCCTCGGCAACGTCCACGATGCGGGTGTCTTCCGTCAGCGATATGCCGTGACACAGCGCCATCGTGGTTAGCCGTCCATACTTGTTCATCGTCTGGCCGATGGCCCGCTGGACGTCTTCCGACCGCGATACATCGGCCGGCACAGTGATCGCTTCAGCACCTGAGAGGCTGGCAAGGGTGTCGTTGAGTCCAGCCTGGTTGATATCGATCAATGCCAGATGACAGCCTTCGCGGGCAAACACCTGGGCCACGCCGCGGCCGATTCCCGATGCGGCGCCGGTGACGATTGCTACCTTGTCTTTCAGCCTCATGATGGTCCTTGCGCGAATTATTACCGGGTTCCCGTACGGGCTGCACCCAAGGAAGAGACGGTTTGACGATTAATCGGAATTGGCATAGAGCGTAGCAGGGATTTCCCTTTTGAGTGGCCGCATAAATACCCGTGAGTGGGGCACGGTGCGCCCGCTTCCGGACGGGGGTCGCCGCGCATGTCCATAATGGCGTCACGCGTATGAAGATCGTGCGGCATTTGAAGCAGCATGATGAAGCGCGGGTCAATCTCCAATGGGCACCACCACGTGTCGAACCGGAGAACTCCTCGTCCAGGATAAGCCACCTCGGAATACGATTGTTCGCCGCGTAGGCTGTATTGGGGAACGCGCGTCTGCATTTCATCCCAGCAAGTGCGAAATTGCTCATTGCGCAAAAGCTCATCCAGTGTCGAGCGCGATATCAAACCGTCGATTAATGCCGATCTGAAACGCAGAACCGACCGCTGCTGTATCTCATCATGGTTGCGATAACGACTTCTAACCAACGCGGTCGTGCTGCAATCTTCGAAGTAACTGGATGCCATGTGGCGCCCTTGAATGCACAGGCGAAAGCGAGCCGGGTTGATTCCCATCAGCCTAAGCCACAGGGCATTGGAATACCACACGCGCATGTCCGCGGCGAAAAGAGTCAGGGGGGTGGGATAGGTTCTCGAGTTTTTTGACAGCCAGCGGATTGCGACCGCGGCTGCTTCGGCGCTGGGTTGGTCAACAACGGGACTTAGTCCGGCGAGGCGCAGCAGAAATTCACTTTCCAGGCGGGTGAGTGACAAGGCCTCGGCGATACGCAGCAATGTGGCCCGGCCCGGCAACGTAGCGCC
>DATNCF010000645.1:0-4435 GCA_035571675.1 Burkholderiales bacterium
TACGCTGTCACTGGTGACCGGGTTCGTCGGCAGCTATCCGAACGTGTTCCTTGAAGTGGATGCGAAGCAGCTGCCTGAATTCGTGAGCGCGGTGCGCGGCCTGGCGTCGGAAGCGGATTTCGACGGCCTTTTCAAGCGCTACGGCGTATCCCGCACCGGTGCGCAATTCTGGGCGCACAGCGATGAAGTGCACCGCGCCTACCGCCAGTGGGCTCCCAGGGAAGCGGGAGTGTTCGACTACAACCGGCTGGAGAACCGCTAGGCCGGCGCAGTTATACCGGCCTGAGGCTGCGGACGAGGCCCTGCAGATAGAGGCCGCGCGCGAGCAGGCGCCAGGCGACCATGCGCACGATGCGCGCGATGTCCACCACCGGCCGGAAATGGCTGCGCCGGGCGCTCGCGCTGTAGATGACGCTGATCGGCACGCAGCTGGCGAACACGCCCAGGCGCGCCGCCTCGATGAGGATCTCGCTCTCGAAGACGAAGGAGTGCGCTTCGTCGTAGTTGACCTTGGCCTTGGCGAACAGCGCCGCCGGATAGATGCGGAAGCCCGACTGGCTGTCGGCGATAGAGTAGCCCGCGGCCCAGCCGATCCAGAAATTGGCGAAGCGGTTGGCCCAGTAGCGCGCCGGCGGGATATCCGCGCGCGCATGCAGGCGCGCGCCGATGACGATGCCGCCGGGCTTGGCCGCCCAAGCGTCCGCCAGCAGCGGAATGTCCTCGGGACGGTGCTGGCCGTCGCCGTCCAGCGTAATGATGGCGGTGGCGCCGCGCCGGATCGCCTCGTCGGCGCCCGTGCGCAGGCTGGCCGCCTTGCCGCGGTTGGCCGGATGGCGCAGCACGAACACCGGCAGGTCCTCGAGCGCCGCGGCGGTACCGTCGGTGGAGCCGTCGTCCACCACGATCACCAGCGGCGATTGCGAGAGCGCGCGCCGGGCGACATCCCGGATGCTGCGGGCCTCGTTGTAGGCGGGGATAACCACCGCGCCTGTTCCTTTCAGCGTGTTCATGCGATGCCGCCGTTGACTGGAATGACCTGGCCCGTAATGTACCCGGCCCGCTCCGACATCAGGAAGCCGACCAGCGAGGCCACTTCGGCGGTGGTGCCGGCGCGCTTGAGCGGCACCATCTGCGCGATGCGCTCGGCATTGAAGGCGGCGGCGGTCCCGGGCGTGTCGATGATGCCCGGCGCGACGGAATTCACCGTGACGCCGCGCGAACCGATTTCGATCGCCAGCGAGCGCATGGCGCCGTCCACGCCGGCCTTGGCTGCCGAATAGTTGGCCTGGCCGCGGTTGCCGATCATCCCGGAGATGGAGGAGAGCGCAACGATGCGGCCCCAACGCGTGCGCAGCATCGGCAGCAGCAGCGGCTGCACCACGTTGAAGAAGCCGTGCAGCGAGACGCCGATCACCTCATGCCACTGGCGGGCGCTCATGCCGGCCATCGGCACGTCCTCGTGGATGCCCGCGTTGTGCACTACACCCTGAATCGGCCCCGCCTGCAGCAGCCCGGCCAGCGCGCTGGAGGCCGCCGCCGCGTCCACCACGTCGAATGCGATGCTCTGCGCCTTGCCGCCGGCGGCATTGATTTCCGCCGCCAGCGCCGCCGCCCGGTCCGGATTGCCGCGCGCATGCGCGATCACTTCCCAGCCGGCCGAGGCGAGCGCGCGGCAGATGGCCGCGCCGATCTCGCCGCTGCCGCCGGTGACCAGGGCCCGCTTCATCAGCTGGCGCTGGCGGTGAGGACCACCGCGATGCGCCCGCTCACCAGTTCGGCGTTCGAGCTTTCGACCACGAACGAGTACAGCAGACGGCCGCCGTCGAGCACCAGCCGCTCCGCGCGCACCGTCAGCGGCCCCTCTTCGTCGTCGAGATAGCGGGCGTGGCATTTCACCGCGCGCGCGCCGGCCAGCAAGCCGCCTTGCGCGGCCTGGTCGGCGTGCAGGGCGCCGTGCACCGCCATCGCCTGCGCACCGTACTCGATGCCGGCGATGGCCGGCAGGCGGCCGTCGCAGCGCAACGGATTGCCGGGCGAGCGGTGGCTCGCCGTGCGGCAGACCACGCTGCGGTCGTCGAAGCTGATCACTTCATCCAGCAGGCACATCACGCCCTGCTGCGGCACCAGCGTGGCAATCCTCACCGTATTCACGCTTCTCATGGACTGATTTCAACCGCGAGATGGGAATTTCGCAAGTATTGCAGCTCGGCCCGGCCGCCGCCGTGCGCTACCGCCCAGAGGACCGCCAGCGCCTGCGCGGCCGGATTGGTCGACAGGTCGGGGGGCAGCATGGCGGGCCAGGCGGACCTGGCGTCGCCGTCCGCCAGCCCGATTTCGAGGCGCATTCCGCAGGTACCGTACGTTTCGCCCGCGGGCGGCGGCGCGGGCGAGAGCAGCAGCGCGGCGGCGAAGGCGCGCGATACCGGCCACAGCGCGCGTAGCGGATCCGGTGCCGGCAGGTCGTAGGCGACCAGCAGTACCGGCAGCTGCTCGACCGCGGCCTGCGTCGCCGCTTCCAGCAGGCCGGCGGAGAAGGAGGCGTCGAATCCGCACAGCGTGCTGGAGGGGGCGCGCGAGCGCGCAAAGATGCTCCAGTAGCCGGCGGGTGCGTTGTGTACCGAGTTGTGGAAGCGGGTGGGCGACATTTCCGGCGGCTGCGCGGCCAGCCCGCTGCATAGCTGGTGGGTGATGGTGCTGTCGCCGGCGCAGGAGGTGAAGACGATGGCGACGTTTTCTGGCTCGAAGCCGCTGCCGGCCAGCGCTTCGCCGCCAACCGTCAGCGCCCAGCGCGCCGGCACGCTGGCGCGCCGGCGCTCGTTGGCGGGCAGCAGCGCGGGCACGGGATTCGGATCCGGTCCGTCGGTGTAGGCGGCGGCGCCCAACAGGACGTCGCGCGTCGTATTCCAGTCGGGCAGCCCGGGACCCAGCACGCCCGCGCCGGCCAGCCAGACGGGCTTCAATTGCTTCTCCCGAATACCAGGGAGCAGTTGTTGCCGCCAAAGCCGAACGAATTTGACAGGGCATGTTCAAGCGAAGCGCTGCGGCCTTCCAGCAATATCTGCGAGCGGATGACGGGATCAACGCTTCGCGCGTTTAGCGTGCCGGGCAGATAGCCTTCGCGCAGGCAGAGCAGCGTCAGCACGGCTTCGATCGCGCCGGCGGCGCCCAGCGTGTGCCCGGTGTAGCCCTTGGTCGCGCTGCAGGGCACCGCGCTGCCCACGACAGAGAACACGCCCGCGTCTTCCGCCGCGTCGTTATTGCGCGTGCCCGTGCCGTGCAGGTTGATGTAGCCGATGTCGGCGGGCGCGAGGCCCGCGCGCCCGAGCGCGGCGCGCATCGCCAGCGCCGCGCCCAGACCTTCCGGATGCGGCGTGGACATGTGGTGGGCGTCGGCGCTCTCGCCGTAGCCGAGCAGCGCGAGGCCGTTGCCTGCGGCGTCCTTTTTCTCCAGCAGTACGTAGGCCGCGCCTTCGCCGAGCGAAATGCCGCCGCGCTCCGGATCGCAGGGGCGGCAGGGCTCGCGCGACAGCAGTTCGAGCGAAGTGAAGCCGTGCAGCGTGGTGAAACAGAGCGTTTCGACGCCGCCGACCACCGCCGCGTCGCAGAGGCCGGCCTCGATCGCGCGCGCGGCGCTGGCGAACACCTTGGCGCCGGACGAGCAGGCGGTGGACACCACCGCGGCCGGACCTTGCAGGCCGAGTTGCGCGCGCACGAAGGCGGCCGGCGCGTACATGTTGAAGCTGTCGCGGAACACCAGTCCTTCCGGCAGCGCGCCGGGGCCTGGACGCCGCGTGCGGTAGGCGAGTTCGCCCTGCAGCATGCCCGCGCTGCTGGTGCCGAGAAAGACGCCGATGCGCTTGGCGCCATGACGGTCGCGCGCGTGTGCGACGGCCTCGCTGAAATCGTCCGCGACCAGCCCGGCCTGCGCGATCCGCTGCATGCGGTAGTCGGAGAATTTTCCCGATTGGTCGCCGGCCGCGTCCGCTTCGATTCCTTCCACGCGGCCGATCCAGGTGTCCAGCGTGCTGTCGAGAAAGTCATTGCGGCGCAACCCGCCGCGCCCCGCGCGCAGCGCCTCGAACGCGGGCGCGGTGCCGCGGCCGAGCGCGCTGACCAGCGAAAGCGAAGTGGCGAAAAGCGGTTTCAAGGCGCGGCCCTGGGTGCAAGGAGTGCGGAGAGTATCAGCGCAAACACCGTTCCGATGGCGGCGGTGAGGCCGATCGCGCGCAGCACGGGCGTGCCGCTGGTGGCCAGCGCCGATGCGGAAATAAAAGTCGCCAGGCTCGCCACCGCGAGCGACAGCAGCATCAGCGCGCGCTCACCATGGCTGCCCTGGGGCTGGTTGAAGAAAAGCGCGTAGTTCGTTCCCACACCAACGACCAGCAGCAGCGCGACCAGGTGGAATAGGGTCAGCTGCACGCCGGCCAGCGAGAGT
>DATNCF010000646.1:0-3329 GCA_035571675.1 Burkholderiales bacterium
GCGACTTCACGGGAGAGTTGCCATGACGAAACGCAGCCAGATTCTCGAGGCCCTTGCAGCCGGGCCCTTGACGCAGGCCGACATCGAGGCCAAGACCGGTCTCACTGAAACGCGGCCCAACCTTAGCAACATGGTGTGCGACGGCCTGCTGAAGCAATCGGGCAAAGGGGCTGAGGCGCTGTTCAGTCCGGGGAAGGGCAAGCGCAAGGCGCCGGGCAAAAAGGCGAAGCCGGCGAAGAAGGCCGCGCCACGCAAGGCGCGCGGGACAAAGCGCGCGGCCAAGGCCCGGGGCGTGCCGGCCACGGCACCGTTTCGCGCCCTGGTCGAGAACGGTGGCGCCTTGGTCTGCCTGCGCGGCGGGGAACTGATCGGCTTCTCGGAAGAGGAGACGCAGGCCATCGCCGACACCCTGAGTTTCTGTTACCAGGCGCAGCCGGCATAGCAGGCACATGGAGACGCCATACGGACCGGCGCCGGGCGGCAGCGCGCTAGAGGCCCTCCGCGCATTCCTGCAGGCGGAGCGCGACGGCCTCGCCGGCATGGCCGACCTGGCCTGGCAGCGCTACTTGGCCGCCTGCTGGGCTGAGATGCAGGTCGCTGAGATGGTCAATGGCGCGCGCGCCCGCGCCTTGGAGGAGGCTGCATGACCCTGCTCGCCGTTCACTTCGATCGCGAGCGCCTTGGCGACCTGGCCTATGTCGGCGAGCTCGGCGGAGCCATCGGCGCCGGCATTTTCTCCACGCTGCGGGTTTCACCCCTGTGGGAATTGATGCCGCCCGAGGCGCGCGTGCAGTTCATTGGCGCCATCCTGGCCCAGCTGGCTGGACGACTGGCGGCCAGCGCTGGTCAGGACCCGGTGGCCGATCTGTTGTTCGCGCTGTCGAAAGGGGCGCGTGCGCTGGAGCTTAAGCGTGATTCAGCGAGCGTGCACTGATGGGCAACGGCAATTCTTCCCCTTTGCCGGCTGCGCGCGCAGCATGAACCTGGCGCAGGCCTTCGACGCGGAAGCGGTTTGCGACCGCAGCCCGGGTTTTCTTGTGCTGCGCGCCCCGGCGCCCGAGCCGACGCAGGCGGATGCACAGCCCCTCGCTGTGCGGGTTCACCAGGGGCGCAATTTTGGCGAGGACCAGCGACATCTGCGCAAGGGTAAGGCCGCGCCCCCGGTCAGGATCCAGTGGGGCCAGCGGTTCCGCGCCGCGTTGGCCGACGGCGCGGTGCTCACGCGCGAACAGTTGTTCGCGGCGTGCGGCGGGGAGCATGTTGCGGCGTTTCGCTCCAGCCTGATCTGGCACTGCGGCCACCACGTGGTCCAGGTCGATCCACTCCCCGGTGGCGCGCTTTACCGCCTTGGGCCGAAGGCTTAAATGGGCGGGATCAGGGAGATCAACCGCTGGCGTGAAGGCGATTGGGGCATTACGCCGCAGAATGAAGTCGTCATCGTTGAGCGCGTCGCCGGCCATTTCCTGACCGTCCATTACCAGGACGGGTTCAACCAGGAGCCGTTCCAGTTGCATGCTGGCCTGGTGTCGAAGTATGTGCCGGGCCTCATTAGGCCGAAGCCCGTCGTGAAGGGCGATGCCGCGGAAGTCGCGCAGCGCCGCGCCACGCTCAAACGAACACGCTGGTGACGGGCGCGGCGAACCTTGGCAGATTCACCTCAGAAAAAGAAAAGCCCGCGCACGCCCTGGACGTGGGTGCACCCGGTCCCGGAGGGCACGCCCGATCCGCGCTTCGTGCACTACGCGCGCGGCCGGCCGATCGAGGTCTATCCCTATCGCACCTTCGCCGGCGAGCTGCTCGGCTATTCGTGCCTGTTCCCCAAGGACAGCGGCGGCACGGAGATCCTGTCGCTGATCTGGTGCCGCAACGCGGACAACGAGTTCGCCTGGCGCTGGCAGCAGTTCGGCGGCGGGTTCAACGACGAGCTGCGGCCTTTGTATGGGCTGGACGCCTTCGCCGAGACGCCCGACGCCTATGTGCTGCTCGTGTTCGACGAATGCTCCGCGGAGCATGCGCGGAGGATTTTTCCGGAGTTCGTGCCCATTTCCTTTCCCGGCAGCTTCCGCAAGTCGGGCCTGGTGGACTGGTCGCCGTTGAAGTCGGCGAGCTCGGTGGCCATCTGGCCGGACCACGGGGCGCAGCCCTTTCGCGCGGCGAAGGGCGATCCCCAGGCGGGCCAGGTCATGCCGCTCGAGCGCCAGCCGGCATTCCGGGCGGCGCATTCCATCGCCGCGACGCTGCGCTCGCTGGGCATCATGGTGTGGAGCATCTTCCACGCCCGCGAGGGAGATTCGCCGCTGCCGGATGGCTGGAACATTGCCCGCGCAAAGGCCGATGGGTGGAGCGACCAGCTGATCCGCGACTGGTACGACGGGCACCTTGGGAACGCCCGCCCACCGGACCGCTTCAAGATCGCGCCGGCGGAGCCTGCTCTGGAGGCGCCGCATGAGCCGCGCACGCCGTCATCATCCGCTTCGCCTTCTACCCCTTCCACAGGCTCCGCCGCGGCCGGTGACGATGCGGAGCCCGACGACGTTGCCTGGCATGACACGCTGTTGCGCAAGGACGGCACGGGGCCGCTGCTGCCCGAGTTGTTCAACGTGCGCACCTTTCTCTCCAACCATCGCGATTGGCGCGGCGTGATTTACCTCGACGAGTTCGCGCAGCGCGTGATGAAGGCCAAGCCGCCGCCCTTCGATGGCGCGGAGGAGGGCGAGTGGTCGGACACCGATGATTCCCAGGCGCATGAATGGCTGTCGGCCCAGGCCGGTATCCTGAAAATACGCACGTCCACCGTGGCGCAAGCCGTGCAGACCGTGGCCAAGCTGAACGGCCGCAATCCGCTTGTGGAGCGCCTGCGCAGCCTGAAGTGGGATGGGGCGCCGCGCCTCGACACCTGGCTGAGGACGTACCTCGGCGCGCTGCCCGGGCCCAATGCCACGGTAGCGGACATGGAGCGCCTTGACGGCTACCTGGGCCTGGTGGGCCGCAAGTGGCTGCTCGGCGCTGTGGCGCGCGCCTTCGTGCCCGGCATCAAGTTCGACTACGTGCTGGTGCTGGAAGGTCAGCAGGGCCTGGGCAAGTCGAGCGCCTTTGCCATCATCGGCGGCCAATGGGCCATGGACACGCCGTTCTCGCTTTCCGACAAGGAAGGCATGGAGAACATCCGCGGCAAGTGGATCGTGGAGCTCGCGGAACTGGACGCCTTCAACAAGGCCGAGTCGACCACCGCCAAGAGCTTCTTCTCGCGCGTGACCGACCGCTTCCGGCTTCCCTACGGCAAGCGCAGCGCGGATTTCAAGCGCGCCTGCGTCTTCGGCGGCACGACG
>DATNCF010000647.1:0-5721 GCA_035571675.1 Burkholderiales bacterium
GTGCCGATGCGGGACCGCCGTGCGGAAATGCCTTGCTGCATGTGCTCCTCCTGTTGCGCGGCGCTGCGGCCGCTCATCCTTGCACCGCTGTATTGCTCCCGGCAGAGCTACAGGATGCGGCCCGGCCGTTCGCTGGAATATTCACCGCCGTCCACCAGCAGCCTGCCGTTCACGAACACCTTGTCGACGCCGCGGGCGTGGCGCACGAAGCGTCCGCTGCCGCCGGGAATGTCGTTCACCCACTGCTCGTCGCAACGCCCCACCGTGGCGGGATCGAACACCACCAGGTCGGCAAAAGCGCCGACAGCGATGCGGCCGCGGCCGGCCAGGCCCCAATCGTCCGCCAGCTCAGAGGTCACGCGCTGCACCGCGCGCTCCAGGCTCATCATGCCGGTTTCCCGCACGTAATGCGCCAGCAGGTGGCCGGTGTCGCCGGCGCCGGAAAACTGGTTGATGTGCGCGCCGGCGTCGGCGGCGCCCAGGTGCACCGCCGGATGGTTGAGCAGCACGCGCAGCGCCGCGGGGTCGTTGTGCATGTGGTTCTCGATGCCGAATCCGGTTTCCAGGTCATCCTGCAGCGCCACATCCAGGAACGCGCCGCTCACCGTCTTGTCCTGGCGCCGCGCGACCTGGGCCACGGACAGGCCGAGCAGGGCGCGCGTGGCCGGCGATTCGCCCTGCTTCACGGTGAGTTCGCCGAGCTGCTTGTGCACGCTGGCGCACTCGGCATCCAGTTGGTCGCGCAGCCCCTCGTCGGCAAAGGCCACCATGCGCTGCGTGGCGGGCAGGGCCAGGATGCGCCGCCAGGTGGGAAACTTGGACAGCAGCCCGATGCCCATGGACAGGCGCATGGTGGCGTTCATGGGGCGCACCTGGGTCTGGCCGAAGATGCGCGCGCCGCGCGCGCGCCACATTTCCAGGCTCTCCACCAGGCGGCGCCAATCGTCGCCGCGGCGCGGATTCTGCAAGATGGGCGAGATACTGCAGCGCGCGCCGCTTTGCAGCGTCAGCCGGCCGAAGCGCTCCACCGTGGCCACTGAGGCTTCGCCGCTGCCGAGATCGGGCGCGACTTCCACGATGCCGCCGGTGTAACCCGCGACGGTACCGCTACTCACGGCCCGTTTCGCGTGCGCCACCACGCTCATGAGCTGGACGATCTCGTGGTCGTCGGCGTACGTGCAGGCAATCTTGCCGCCCCTGTCGTCGAGGTGATTGAAGGTGAGGGAAAGCCCAAGCGCCCCCGCGGCCATGGCCTCGGCCAGCACCGTGGCCATGGCCTGCACTTCCGCAGGCGTGGCGGCGCGCCTGCCGGCCTCTTCACCCATGACGAACAGGCGCAGCACGGCATGCCCGATCAGCACGCCCACGTTGGGCCCCAGGCCCTGGTGCAGGTAGTCCAGATACTGCGACACGCTTTCCCAGCAGAACGGCACCGAATCGGTGAGCAGGCGCGCGTCCATGTCCTCCACCGAGCCGAACAGGCCGATGACGAGCGACCGGCCCGACTCGCGCACCGGCGCCAGGCCCACCGCGCAATTGCCGATGACGATGGAAGTGACGCCGTGTTCGGGTGTGGGCGTGGCCAGGCGGTCCCAGCACAACTGCGGGTCGTAGTGGGTGTGGATGTCGATGAAGCCCGGCGCCACGGCGAGGCCGCGTGCGTCGAACTCCCGCGGCGCATGTGCCGTGACGGTGCCCACGGCAGCGATGCGGTCGCCGTCCATGCCGATGTCGCCGGTGAACGCGGCGGCCCCCGTGCCGTCGATGATGCGGGCATTGCGGATGATGCTGGACAGCGCGGCCATTTCAGTTCTCCGAGCCGTTTCTGCGGCTCAAAACCGCGTTCATAACAGCAACCCGCGCAATCCGGGTTGTATGAAGCTACAACGCTCCGCGGCCTTTACCCCTGGGCATCGCGGCCGGCCGATGGCGGCGGAGGCTGAGGTCAGAAGTGCGCTTCCACCACCGCGCGCAATTCGTCACGCAGGCCTGCGGCGCCGCCCGCCGGCGTCTTGATCTTCAGCCAGCCCGAGGCGGTGCCGCGGGATGGATGGCTTTCAGTTGGCCCATGCAGTGAAGGAAATTGCGGCCGATGTACTGCTGACCGCGGTCAGCGGCTACTCAACCCCCCGTACGTGCCGCGGCCGCATCGATCGACCAGGCCGGGCTCAACCACTTGAGGTGGGGCTGTCGCACTGCTTGGCCCAGATGTGCGGGTCAATGTCATCAGTACAGGCGTGAAGCGGGGCAGCCGTGTCCCGTGCGGTTTAATGAAGTGCCTTGAAGACGCTGAACGATTCGTGGTAGCGTAAGGACGCCATGGCCGTCTCCATTCTGCTTCCCGCCACGGACGAACCCGATAGCGCTCCCTTCTGGGCGGCCGCCCGCGAGGGACGTTTCGTTGTCCAGAAATGCGGCCAATGCGGCCGCCTGCGTTTTCCGCCGCGCCCGAACTGCCGCGCCTGCCAGAGCAGTGAGCATAGCTGGGTCCCCATGTCGGGCAACGGGCGCATCTGGTCCTTCGCGGTGGCGCACAAGCCGGTGCTGCCGGCCTTCGAGCCCTACGCGCCTTTTCCCATCGTGATCGTCGCCCTGGAGGAAGAGCCCCGGCTGCGCATCGCCGGCAACGTGCTTGCCGCGCCCGGCGCCGCCATCAACAGCGTCGACCCCGCGGCGTTGAAAATCGACCAGCGCGTCAAGGTGAGCTTCGACAAGGTCGCCGACGACGTGAGTTTGCCCCGATGGGTGTTGATGAAATGAGGGTGGAATGAGCGGTCAAACGAGCGGCCGAATAAGGAGGAGGGCGAAGTGGTGAGCCCGCTCAAGGACCGCGCCGCCATCGCAGGCATCGGCCAGACCGAGTTCGGCAAGGGGCTGCGCGACAGCGAACTGGCGCTCGCCTGCCGCGCCATCAAGCTCGCCCTGGAGGATGCCGGGATCGAGGCCAAGGAGGTTGATGGCCTGGTCTCCTACAGCATGCAGACGGCCGAAGAGGACGAGGTTTCGAGCTCGCTCGGCCTTGGCGACCTGACTTTCTTCTCGCGCCTTCCGGCCGGGGGCGGCGGATCCGCCGGCACCGTGGTCCACGCCGCCCTGGGGGTGGCCACCGGCCAGGCCAACGTGGTGGTCGCATACCGGTCGCGCAAGCGCAGCGCGCGCGCCAGCCGCGTTTGGATGCAGACCGACGAGCGCGTGGACCGTCCGCGCGAGATGTGGACCCGCCCCTGGGGCGTGGTGCGTCCCGTCGACGAACTGGCCCTGTTCATGCGCCGCTACATGCAGCAATACGGCGCCACGCGCGAGCACCTGGCCAACATCGCCCTGGCCTTCCGGGCGCACGCCAACCGCAACCCGGCCGCCTTCATGCACTCCCGGCCGATGTCGCGCGAGGAGTACATGGCGGCGCGCTGGATCAGCGATCCCCTGTGCCTGTTCGACTGCTGCCTCGAGACCGACGGCGCCATGGCCGCGGTCATCGTGTCGGCCGAGCGCGCCAGGGACCTGAAGCAAAAGCCGGTGTACATCCACGCGGGGGCCCAGGGCGTGGTGTCCGAAAGCGCCACCATGGCCAATTTCTTCAGCGAGGATCCGCTGCACACCCAGGCCCATGCCTGCGCCAAATCGCTGTGGCGCCAGAGCGATATCCAGCCCGCCGACATCGACGTGGCGCAGATGTACGACGCGTTCACGCCGGAAATCTTCTTCTGCCTCGAAGCCTACGGCTTCTGCAAGCGCGGCGAGGGCGCGGCCTTCACCGAGAACGGCAACATCACCCTGGGCGGCAGGCTGCCGCTCAACACCTCGGGCGGCGGGCTGTCGGAGGTGTACCTGCACGGCTTCAACATGATCGTCGAGGGCGTGAAGCAGATGCGCGGCACCTCGACGGCGCAGGTGCCCGACGCCGAGACCTGCTTTGTGTGCGCCAGCGACCTCAATCCCACCGGAGCTTTTGTCCTGCGACGGTAGTCCCGCCAACGCAAAAACGCGGTCCGGGTATGCGATGTTGAGCGCAAGACAACCGGCCGTCGGTCCGCAGGGCCAGACGGAGGCTGGTCGGCGAAGATCTCGGGCTTGAACTGGATCTTTGATGCCCGGCACGAAGGGCGCGGTCCGCTCTTACTTCTCGCTCCTCTTCCTGATTTCCGCAACCCTGCTGCGCCATTGCTCGAGTTCTTCATCCTCGTACTCAAGTTGCAGCGCCAGCACTTCGATCCGGGTCAGGCGCTTGTCCTCGAGGCGCCGCGAGAACCGGCCGCGCAGCCGTGACAGCAGGCGCTCGGCCTCAAGCTTCGTCAAGGCCCTGGCTTGCGCGAGATAGCGCTCTGATGGTGCTTTGACTTTCTTGCGCTTTGCCGGCACGTTGGTCCCGCTTATTTTAGAGGAGGCGAAAATTGTAGCAAACATGATTATGATCAAACGACGTATTGAAGGCCGGGAGGGATCTTATTGGATACGCGCGCCGGCAGCCTGCATGAAGATCGGAGGCCGACTGGCTTCGGCCGGCGGGATCCAGGTACTGTACGACGCGCGCGATGAGGAGCTCATGCGCCGCCGCAGGAGCTGTGAGCCGATGGTTCAACGGCGGCCGGAATTTGTGAGACGCCCGGGCTACCGGGTATTTTTGCGGCACTAAAAAGAACCGCCTGGTCCGGGTGGCCTGTCTCATTCCCCCGGACGGCCATTTGCCGACGCGCGGTTGCCAAGCCCCACGTTGCACGCATGGTTACTGTCCTACAAGTAATCGACGTGGCAGCCACTCTAACCTCTACGGCATTGCTGCAGAGGAGGATCTCCGTGGCTCGCATACTCATCGTTAAGGACAACAACGGCGCGCGTGCTTTCATGGAACTGGCACTGATTTCGCGCGGTTATGAAGTCATATCGGCAAGCGACGGCGGCGAAGCGCTGGCGCTGCTGAACCAGCGGCCCGCCGACGTGCTGGTGACGGAACTCTCGGTGCCCGGTGGCGATGGCATGGAAACCATCGCAGATTTCCGCAGCAGCTTTCCGGACATCAAGATCATCGTGACATATGGAGGCCTGGGCGCGGCACCGCGGCGTACGGTCCATCGCGGACCGGCGCACGGCATGGGCGCGGATTACTTTCTGCTCAAACCATTCACCCTGCGCGACCTGCTGGCTTCCATTGCCGGGCTGATAGCCGTTTAGGACATGTTTCGCCGCGTAGCTCCGCATGCTAAGTCTGCTTGCGCGGCCCCCGCGAAATCCACCCTTTTTCCGTCCTGGCCCAGCCCGACTCGCACACCGAGCAGCGATAGCTTTCGCGGCGGGCTACGCGAAAAGCCGGGAACTGGAGGGTGAACGATCTTCCTGTCCGCTGCAGTGTTGGATGAGGGATTGTTGAAGTATCCGCGCCCATCAAGCCGGCGCACGCCGCACATGGTTCCAACCCTTGTCCTTTCCCAAAACATCAGGAATGAGGGTCGTTTTACCCCGTGAGCCTGGGCTTGGCGAGAAGCGGGAAGCCCCACTTCTTGTCGCCATTTGCCGACAGGCGTGGCGTATAAGGCGGAGAACGACGTGGCGGAAATGAGGGTGGCGAACGAAAGCGCCCGGGAGAGACTTCCTCCCGGGGCTTGGGTTCATCAGGCCAGGCCGCGCAGTTCCTCCATGAGGGCCAGCCATTTGTCCAGCGACTGCGCGCCCTTGGAAAAGGTCGGATCGTAAAACAGCTCGTGCGCGCCGATGTCGCGGCAGGCC
>DATNCF010000648.1:0-10345 GCA_035571675.1 Burkholderiales bacterium
CAACCTCCATCCGGAGCAACACCAAGTAGGCGGACGATGATGCTGCTCGCAGAGTCCGCGGGTAGGTGGCTTGAGCCATGGGGTAACTCATGGCCCAGAGGAATGACCGTCACGGAACGGATCTCGCGACCCGTACCGACAGAACCCGGCTTACAGGCTGGCTTCACATTTCTTTCCCTCCATCGGTGCGTTGCCGCGCCGGTTTTCGATGAGCGTATCCACGGCGATGCATGAGTCTCGCGCGTCTGTGGCGCAACGCAGCAAAATGCACCATTGCGCTTCGTTCGCACCATCCTGAAGCGGCTGGCTGCGTCCCATCTTGTATACCAACCGGCCTGCCGCCCCGCAACTCACTGATACGGCTTGCGTTCCCTTGTGGCATCGCCCTTGCTAATGGTCCTTGCGATTGTTCGTCCCAATGCAGCTCGGCCCGGTCCGTTAAGCAAGCCGGACAATGGCCGGGCTGTCATGAAGATTTCATGCAATGCAGGCGGAATGAGCACATGGTCGGTCAGGCACGCAGCGGCAACCACGGCAGCTATCCACAAAGCATCCGCGCACTGACGCGCGACGACCGCCGTGATGGCAGCGAGGGCGACGGCGGCATGACCACCGAAGACGCAAAACAGTTGTTCGGCGCCATGCTGGACGGCGGCGTCCCGGAACTGGAGTTGGGCGGGCTGCTGGTGGCCATGGGCGTGAACCCGCCCGGCTTGCCTGCACTGCTGGGCTTCGGCGATGCCCTGCGCGAGCGCGTTCTGGCGCTCAAGCCGCTGGACGAGGAGCGCCGCCCGGTGGTCATTCCTTCCTACGGCGGCGCGGCCACACAGCCCAACCTCACGCCGCTGATCGCGCTCATCCTGCAGCGCATGCACATCCCCGTGCTGATTCATGGCACGCTGGATGGCCACGGGCGCGTGGCCACGGCCTACATCCTGCGCGAGTTCGGCGTCATGCCCAGCATCACGTTGGCCCAGGCGCAGGCGGCGCTGGAGCGCGACAGCCTGGCCTTCGTGCCCACCGGACTGGTGGCCCCGGGCCTGGCGCAATTGCTTGCGTTGCGGGCGCGCCTGGGGCTGGACGGTGTGTGCCTCGCGATGGCGCAGCTCCTCGATCCCTTCGGCGGCGCGGGCCTGCGGCTCGTGGCGGCGGACCATCCGGACGACCTGGGACGGCTGCGGGCGTGGCTGCTCGCCAGCGGTGAATCGGCCCTGGTCATGGCCGGCACCGAGGGCGAGCCCTTCGTCAATCCGCGCCGCCGGCCGCGCATCGAACTGGTGGCCGACGGCGCGGCCACGCCGCTGTTCGGCCCCGAGCATGGGCACGACGAGGCGCCCGACGCCGAGAGCGCCAACACCGAACTGGAACCGCGCGCCACCGCCGCGCTGATCCGCGCCATCCTGGCGGGCAGCGCCAAGCTGCCCCTGCCCATTGTCAACCAGCTCGCGTGCTGCCTATACGCTTCCGGCTACACAAAGGACTTCAATCAGGCAAAAGCCATCATTGCCGTGGAAACGCGCGGCATGGCCGTGGCGTGAACGTGGGTGGGCTGACGTAGGGATGTCGGCCTACGCGTGCTGCCGGCGCTCCATCTCCATCAGCACCCGGTGCGGCTCGAGTTCCGTCATGCAGCGGAAATGTCCCAGCGGGCACACGCGCTGGAAGCACGGGCTGCATTCCACGCCCTCCAGCTTGACGATTCGCACCATTTCGGCAGCCTGGGCCGGCGATGGCGCCAGCGGCGGCGTGTGGTCCGGACTGGACGAACCGTACAGCGCGATCAACGGGCGGCCCAGCGCCGCCGCCACGTGCATCAAGCCCGAATCGTTGGCCACCACCCAGCGCGCCAGCGACATCAGGTCGATGGCCGAGGCAAGGTCGGTGCGCCCGCACAGGTTCAGCGCCGCGCGCCCGGACAGGCAGGAAATCTCCTCGGCCACTTCGCGGTCCTTGGCCGAGCCCATGAGCCACACCGCCATGCCGCGCGCCGCGAGCTGCCGCGCCAACTCGGCGAAATGCGCCGCGGGCCAGCGCTTGGCCGGGCCATACTCGGCGCCGGGGCAGAACACCGCCACGGGTTTGCCGCGGTTGAGTCCAAGGCGGCTCACGGTGATGAGCAGATTGGCCTCGTCCACTTGCAGTCTCGGCACGGGGAGGCGCGGAGCCACGGGCTCGCCCGGCTTCTCCGCCAATTGCGCATAGCGGTCCGCCATGAGGGGCAGCTTGCCGGGATCGAGCTTGTGCACGATGTTGAGCAGGCCGTGGCGCCATTCACCGGCGAAGCCGGTACGCAGCGGGATGTCGGCGAAGAAGGGCACCAGCGCGGACTTGAAGGTGTTCGGCAGGACCACGGCCTGCTGGTAGCCGCGCTTGCGCAGGCTGCGGCCCAGGCGCCAGCGGTCCCTGAGGCGCAACTCGCCGTGGCGGAAATCGGTTTCGATGACCTCGTCGATTTCCGGCATGCGCGCCAGCACCGGCGCCGTCCAGGCCGGCGCGACGGCATGCAGCACGGCGCCGGGCAGGCGCTGGCGCAGCCGCGCGAACAGTGGGCGCGCCAGCAGGGTGTCGCCGATCCAGTTCGGCGCGACGATCAGAATGCGGGCCATGGCGGAGTCGGCCGCGAGTAAGTGATCAATGTGGCTATGCTACGCCGTTTCGCGTGACAGCCCGCGGGGCCGGAAGGGGTCCCGGCCGGACCACGGCCGGGAGGCTCCCGCGCCGGGAGGCCGAAGCGCTGCCCTGGACAAGACGGACCAGAGCCCGGTCACGCGACTAATGCCCGCCCTTGGGCAGAGGACCCTTGAACAGGTAACGGGTGCCGCAGTAGGGACAGAGGATGTCGCCGGTGGCGGTGATGTCGAGAAACACCCTGGGATGCATGTTCCACAACGGCGTGGCCGGCGTGGGGCAGTGCAGCGGCAGGTCGGCGGCAGTGACGTCGACGGTGCGCGCATCGACGGTGGACGCGCCTGCCTGAGAGGTCTGGCTCATCGCTTTTTCCCCTTCGAACCCGCGGCCTTGCCCTTGCCGCCCTTGCCCTTGCCGTCGTTGACGAACGACAGCCAGTCGCGGTGCTTCTTCACCTTGCCGTTCACGACGTCGAAGAACAGCTTCTGAATCTTGGCGGTAACCGGGCCGCGCTTGCCGGCGCCGATGGTGCGGCCGTCCAGCGACTGGATGGGCGTGATTTCGGCCGCGGTGCCGGAGAAGAAAGCTTCGTCGGCGATGTAAATGTCATCGCGTGTCAAGCGCTGCGACACTACGTCGTAGCCCAACTCCCGCGCCAGGGTGATGACGGTGTCGCGGGTGATGCCCATGAGCGCCGAGGCGATTTCCGGTTCGTAGATACTGCCGTTCTTGACGATGAAAATGTTCTCGCCGGCGCCCTCGGCCACAAAGCCGTCCACGTCGAGGAGCAGCGCCTCGTCGTAGCCGTGGTCGGCCGCCTCCTGGTTGGCGAGGATGGAGTTGGCATACGTCGCCGCGAACTTGGCCCGCGCCATGGTCACGTTGACGTGGTGGCGGGCGTAGGAGGCGGTCTTCACCTTGATGCCCTTTTCCAGGGCCTCGGCGCCGAGGTAGGCCCCCCAGGGCCAGGCGGCGATGGCCACGTGCACCTGCGCGCCCTTGGGCGACACGCCCATCTTTTCCGAGCCGTAGAACGCCAGCGGCCGCACATAGCAGGACTCGAGCTTGTTGGCGCGCACCACTTCCTTTTGCGCCGCGATGAGGGTTTCCCGGCTGTAGGGAATTTTCATCATGTAGATGTGCGCCGAGTTGAACATGCGCTCGGTGTGCTCGCGCAGCCGGAAAATGGCCGTGCCGTCCACGGTGTTGTAGGCGCGCAGCCCTTCGAACACGGCCAGGCCGTAGTGCAGCGAATGGGTCAGCACGTGGGTCGTGGCGGAGCGCCAGGGCACCAGCTTGCCGTCGTACCAGATCACCCCGTCACGGTCCGCCATGGACATCTCTGGCATGGTTATCCTCTCCCTTGAGTCAAATGCGGCAAATAAGGCAAAGCGGCGATTTTAGCAGGCCGTCGCCCCCGCGGACCGCCCGCGGAAGGCTCTGCCTTTCGCCTCAATCCCCGCCCAGCACCGTCTGCCACAGCGCCAGCGTGGCCGCGGCCGGCCCCTTCACCTCGGCGGGCGGCACGCGCGCGTAGCGCTCGCCCTTGAGCCGCAGAGCGTGCTGCAGGCGCCGGAAGGTGCGGTAGGCCTCCTGCACCTCGGCCGCCGCCTCGACGCCGATCAGGCCCAGCCGGGCCGCGTAGCCCAGCAGGGCGATGTTGCCATGGTTCAGCGTGAGCTCCTCGTGGCGGTGGGCGTGTGCCAGCACCAGGTACTGCACGATGAACTCGATGTCCACCATGCCGCCCGGATCGTGCTTGACGTCGAACAGCTCGGAGCGGTTGGGGTGCCCCTCGCGCATGGTGACGCGCATGGCGCGCACCTCCCCGGCCAGCTTGGCGGCATCGCGCGGCAGGCACAGGATGGCCTTGCGCTCGGCCTCGAAAACGGCGCCCACGGCAGGGTCGCCGGCGCAGAAGCGCGCGCGCGTC
This sequence comes from Burkholderiales bacterium, assembly GCA_035571675.1. Taxonomy (GTDB): domain Bacteria; phylum Pseudomonadota; class Gammaproteobacteria; order Burkholderiales; family SG8-39; genus CAIYPG01. Next base: position 4,562 of record DATNCF010000648.1, read on the forward strand.
AGCGCCTGGTGCTCCCAGGTCCACGCCGACTCGCGCTGGTACTTGTGGAAGGCGGCGAGCGAGCTCACCAGCAGGCCGCTCGAGCCGTTGGGGCGCAGGCGCAGGTCGGTCTCGAACAGCACGCCGGCCGAAGTGCGGCTGCTCAGCCAGACATTGATGCGCTGCGCGAAGCGCGCATACACCTCGGCCGCATGATCGTCGTCGTTGCCGGGGTCGTACAGGAATATCAGGTCGAGGTCGGAGGCGTAGCCCAGTTCCTTGCCCCCGAGCTTGCCGTAGCCGATGACGGCGAAGCGCGGCGCCTGATCGGGGGGGAGGTGCCGGCGCGCCAACTGCGGCCAGCATACCTCCAGCGTGACTTCGAGCATCAGGTCGGCCAGGGCGGAAAGATGGTCGGCCAGCCGCTCCACTGTGAGCGCGCCTTCCAGGTCGCGGGCCAGCAGCCGGAACAGGTGGGCATGGTGGGTTTCGCGCAGGATGTCCATTTGCCGTTCGGCGTCGCCTGCCGCGGCCTGCAGAGCCTGTCGCAGTTGGACGCCGACCTCCGGCCAGGTCGGCTCGGCCGTGAGGAGGCGGGTGTCGAGCAGTTCATCCAGCAGGATGGGATGCAGGCTGAGGTATTCGGCCGCCCAGCTCGACGCCCCGAATAGCTTGGCCAGGCGCTCGATGGCGGCGGGATGCTCGTGCAGCAAAGCCAGATAAGCAGCGCGACGGCTGATGGTCTCCAGCAGGTTGAGGAGACGCACGAGCGCGGCATCGCGCGTGCTCTCTTCCACGCCGCCGGAGGCGGCAGCCTCGAGAAAAAGAGGGACCAGGGCATCGAAGCGCAGCCGGCTGGATTCGGGCAACGCCTGGTAGCGCGACCCGCGCCGAATGGCCTCCAATCTATGCGCCAGCTCCGGCCCGTCCCGGAATCCCAGCGCGGCCAGCACTTGCGCGCCTTCTTCTGCGTCGGCTGCCGGCCCCCACACCTTCGCCAGCTTGTTCTGGTCCGATTCTTCGCCGCGCGCGCCTTCCTTTCCGGCGAACATGCGTTCGAACTGTTGCGACACGAAATCACGGTGCGCATCCAGCATGGCCATGAAGGCAGGCCAATCGGCAGCACCCATGGACGACGCCAGCTTGTCCCGGTCTTCTGCTTCTTCCGGTAGTTCATGCTTCTGTGCGTCGTCGAAGTACTGGATGCGATGCTCCACCCGGCGCAGAAAATCATAGGCGGCGGCAAGCCGCTCCGCGTCTTGCTGCCCCACGAGCCCGCGTTCAGCCAGCAACGCCAGCACTTTGAGAGTGGGTTTTGCCTGCAGCGCCGGTTCCCTCCCGCCACGTATCAGTTGGTGGGCCTGCGCGATGAACTCGATTTCGCGAATGCCGCCCGGCCCCAGCTTCACGTGGTCGGCGTATTCCCGCCGGGCCACCTCGGCGCGGATCTGCGCGTGCAGTTCGCGCATGGCGCCGATGGCGCCGTAGTCCAGGTACTTGCGGAACACGAACGGCCGCACCACGGCGGCGAGCTGGGCGAGCGCGATCGCGTCGCCCGTCATGGGCCGGCCCTTGATCCAGGCGTAGCGTTCCCATTCCCGTCCGTGCAGCAGGAAGTACTGTTCCAGCGCGTCGACGCTCATCACCAGCGGCCCGGCGTCGCCCCAGGGACGCAGGCGCATGTCCACCCGGAACAGCATGCCTTCGCCGGTGGTCTGCCCCAGCAGGGCCACCAGCCGCCGCCCGATGGCGTTGAAATGCTCGTGATAGGCGCGTTCGCGCCCGTCCGCCGCGGTGAATGTGGCGTCGCCCTCCTGGGCATGCAGAAACACCAGGTCGATGTCGGAGGACACGTTCAGCTCGCCGCCCCCGAGTTTGCCCATGCCCACCACAATGAGCTGCCCGGGCGGTTGCATACCGAGCGCTCCGGCCTGCGCCAATTCCGTTTCGATCGCGGCCAATCCCGAGCACACGGCCACGTCGGCAAGCGCGGTCATGGTGCCGCAAACCTCCCCCACCGATGCCAACCCGGCGAGGTCGCGCTGCATGGTGCGCAGCATCACCCTTGCGCGCAACCGGCGCAGGCGCCGGCCGAGTTCCTCGACGGAGGGCGCCGGGCCGGAGGCAAGGAACCCCTGCATGGCCTCGCGCGTCCAACCCTCTTGTGCAGCCGCCCGCAACTCTTCGTCCAGCTCGGGACGGGCATTGAGCAATTCGCGGCAGAAGCGGGAATAGTCGTTGGCCGAAAGCGGGCTCGGGGAACTGGACTGGGCTGTTTTTGACACTGCCGGAACTCGGGGTGATTAGAGTTAAAATAATGAATTTGGAAGCATTTTCCGGTGCATGCTCAGGGGCACACAAACGCTGCACAGGCACGCTCGCATGTCATTCTACCGGTCGCCCAATCGCTCCCTCATCTCCGCTAGCTTCGGCTCGGCTGTGCCGGGCGGCAACATTCTTTTCCTCCCTGCTTCGGTCGCGTTTTGAACGATAAGCCCACGCCGCTTGCCGAGTCGCTGCACGAGATGGGCGATGCGTTGTCGGCCGCCGGTTCGGCCGCGGTGCAGTTCGAGCAGGCCGCCGAGCGCGCCGTGGAAAAAGAGTTGCGCCGGCATCCGCGCTGGCGCGTCGCGCTGAGCGTCCTGGGCTGGCTGCTGGTGGCGCTGTACTTCGCCTTCGCGGTAATGTTCCTCAGCCTGCGCTACTGGGTGCTGCCGCACATCGGCCAGTACACCCCGCTGCTGGAGAGCTCGCTGTCGCGCCTGATCGGCGAGAAAGTCACCATCGGCTCCATCCACGCCGGCTGGCAGGGGCTGCGTCCCGAACTGGACATGACGCAATTGGAAATCCGCGACCGCGAGGGGCGCGTCGCGTTCTCGCTGCCCGTGGTCGAGGCGGTGGTGTCGTGGTCGTCGGTGGTGTTCGGCTCCATTCATTTCCATTCGCTGGCGTTCCAGGGGCCTGACCTCGACATCCGGCGCGATGCGCAGGGCGCGCTGTACATCGCGGGCATGCCGGTCAAGGAGAGCCGGGCCGGCGGCCCCGACTTCAGCAACTGGCTGCTGGCGCAGAATGAAGTGGTCATCCGCGACGCGCGCCTGTCCTGGACCGACGAGAAGCGCGCGGCCGGGCCGCTGAATCTGTCGGGCGTGAACTTCGTCATGCGCAACCGCGGCGACCAGCATCGCTTTGCCATCCGCGCCCAGACCGCGCGCGAGCTGGCCTCGGCCCTGGACGTGCGCGGCGATTTCCGCGGCGACAGCCTGGCGCGGCTGGACCAGTGGTCGGGCGAACTGTATTCGGAGCTGGACTACACCGACCTGGCCGCCTGGCAACGCTGGGTCCACTATCCATTCGAACTGCGCTCGGGCGCGGGCGGTATCCGCCTATGGCTGGGCGTGTCCGACGGCCGCCCCACTTCCTTCACGGCGGACGTGGCCCTGTCCGGCGTGGCCGCGCGGCTTGCACCGGAATTGCCGCTGCTGGAATTGGGCTATGTGCATGGCCGCCTGGGGGCGCGCAATTCTCCCAAGGCCACCGAGATTTTCGGCAAGGCGCTGGCGCTGAGCGACACCCGCGGATTGGCCATGCAGCCCGCCGATTTCACCCTGCGGGTGGAACCCGGCCTGCCCCTGCCGGGGCTGACGCCCCCCGGAGCCGATGCCGCGCCGCCGGCTGCCGCAACGGCCGATCGGGCGCGCACCGGAAGGCTCACCGCCACCAGCCTGCAACTGCAGCCGCTGGTGCAACTGGCCGAATACCTGCCTTTTCCAGAGGCCTTGCGCAAGCGGCTGGGCGAGGCCGATCCGCGCGGCACGGTGAGGGAACTGGCGCTCGACTGGTCCGGTGAAGTCGACCACCCCGCCACCTACCGGCTCACGGCCACGCTGGACGCGCTGGCGCTGCGCCCCAATGGCGGACTGCCCGGCTTCGCCGGACTCACCGGCAAAGTGGAAGCCAGCGAGAAGGGCGGCGCGTTGGCCCTGGGCATGGCCGGGGGCATGCTGGAGCTGCCCGGTGTGCTGCCGGCCGACAAGCTGGCGTTCGACAGCCTGTCGGGCAAGGTGAGCTGGTCCATGCTCGGGGAGCAGATGCAGTTCAAGACCGCCAACCTCGCTTTCGCCAACGCCGACCTGGCCGGCACCGCCACGGCCGAGTACTCCACCAAGCCCGGTTCCCCCGGCGTCATCGACTTGTCGGCCCACCTGTCGCGCGCCGATGGCCGCGCCGTGACGCGTTACATACCCCAGTTGCGCCAGGACGCGCGCGAATACCTGGATTCGGCCATTGTGTCGGGCGGTTCCAACGCCGTCACCGTGCGCCTCAAGGGCGACCTCGCGCGTTTTCCTTTCGCCGATGACAAGGCCGGCACGTTCCAGATCGCCGCGCACGTCAATGACGGCGAGTTCGCCTATGCGCCCGACTGGCCGCGCGCCTCGGGCATCGTGGGCGACCTGATTTTCGAGGGCCGCGGCATGCGCGTCAACGTGCAGCGCGCCCTCATCCATGGCCTGCGCGTGACCAATGCGCGCGCCGTCATCCCCGACCTGTACGGCTCGGGCCACGTGCTCACGGTGGAGGGCCAGGCCGACGGGCCGACCCAGGATTTCCTGCGCTTCATCGACGACTCGCCGCTGGCGCACGCGCTGGACGGCGCCACCGAGTCGTTCCAGGCCGCCGGCAACGGCCGCCTCCAGCTCAGGCTGGATGTGCCCCTGGCCAACGTGCACGCCGTGCGCGTCAACGGCAGCTACCTGGTGCAGAACAACCAGCTCGCCCTTGATCCCGACCTTCCGCCCATCGCGCAGCTCAGCGGGCGCCTCAATTTCACCGAAACCAGCTTCACCGCGCGCGGCTTCACCGGCCAGTTCCTGGGCGGGCCGATTTCGGTCGCGGCCCAGACCCAGGGCGACGGCGCCGTCACCATCAATGCGCAGGGCTCGGCCACCATGGCGGCGCTGCGGCGCTACCTGGATTCGCCGCTGGCCGCGCATGCCGGTGGAAGCGCGCCGTGGCGCGCCAACGCCGTGTTCAAAAAGCGCCTGTTCGATTTCACCCTGGAGTCCAACCTGCAAGGCGTGGCCATCGACCTGCCCGCGCCCCTGGGCAAGTCGGCCGCCGATATCATGCCGCTGCGCATTGAGCGGGGATCGGGAGCCGACTCCGAAGTGCAGAAGCGATTCGGCAGCCCCAGGCTCGCTCCGCGCGGGGACACTCTGCTGGTGTCGCTGGGCAAAGCCGTGAACGCGGTGCTGCTGCGCCGGAACGAGGGGGGCGCCCTGCAGTTCGACCGCGGCAATATCGCCCTGAACGCCGAGCCGGCGCTGCCGGAGCGGTCCGGCATGACCTTGAGCGGCTCGCTGCCCTACCTGGACGTGGACCGCTGGCAGACACTGCTGTCCGAGCCCACGGCGCCGGGCGCTGTTTCGTCTTCGGCGCCCGGCTCTGCTTCGTCCACCGCCGTTGCTTCAGGGCCTGCCGCGCCGCAGCCCGGCAACGTTTCGGCCATCAACCTCAAGGTGGCCACGCTGGATGTGGCCGGCAAGCGCCTCAACGATGTGACGGCGCGGCTGAACGCCGGAGCCGGCGGGCAATGGTCGGGCAACGTGTCCACGCGGGAACTGTCGGGCGATGTGGCCTGGCGGCCCGAGGGCCGCGGCAGGATGCAGGCGCGCCTGAAGCAGTTCACCATCCCCGACGATCGCCCGGCGCCACCCGGCGCCGCTCGCCCCGAAGCGCAGGCCGTGGCGCGGGAGCTGCCCGGGCTCGACATCACGGCCGAGGAATTCATCCTGCACGAGCGCC
>DATNCF010000649.1:0-4481 GCA_035571675.1 Burkholderiales bacterium
GCATCTGCACTTCGAAGTGCGGTACAAGGGCATAGCGCAGAATCCCACGCGGTTCCTGCAAGCAGGGCGCTAGCGTCCCTCAAGACGCCACCGGACCTCGCGGCGTCCAGCGATCGGCCTTACACGGAGGCAACCGGCGGCATGGCTGTGCGGCGGTGGAGCGAGATTGCCGCGTTGGGGACGGCCCAAACCATTGCGTGGGCCTCCTCTTACTACCTTCCCGCCATCCTGGCGCTGCCGGTCTCGCGTGAACTGGCGATTCCGTCGTTCGGCCTGTTTGCCGCGTTCTCCCTGGCGCTCCTTGTCTCCGCGGCGGCGGGGCCGGTTTCCGGGCGGCTTATAGACCGCTTCGGCGGACGTCCGCTTCTTCTTGCCAGCAATGTGGTATTCGCCGCCGGGCTGGTGTTGCTGTCGCGTGCCAATGACGGCCTCGGTCTGGCGGCCGCCTGGGTGGTGATGGGAATCGCCATGGGCAGCGGACTGTACGACGCGGCCTTTGCAACCCTGGTGCGGCTGCACGGCGCCCAGGCGCGCGCCGCTATTACCGGGATCACGCTGATCGCGGGCTTCGCCAGCACCGTGGGCTGGCCTTTGAGCACTTATCTGGAACTGAACTTGGGTTGGCGGGCGACCTGCCTGGTTTGGGCTGCCTTGAACCTGGCTGTGGCCATGCCGCTGAACGCGCTGATCGGACGGGCCAGACCGGGAACTGCGGGCAGCGCTCCCGGCAAACACGCGGATACGGAGGGCAAACCTCGTTCGGCTTCGGTACACAAGCGAAACGCCCTCCTGCTCGCTTACGTGTTCGCGGCCGGGTGGTTCATCAGCACCGCCATGGCCGCCCACATGCCGGTGTTGTTGACGCTTGCCGGAGTGCCGCTCGTGACCAGTGTCATTCTGGCCGGCTTGGTCGGGCCGTCGCAGGTCGTCGCGCGGATTCTGGAGTTTTCTTTCCTGAGACGGATTCATCCCCTGATGTCGGCGCGACTGGCCACGGTGGCCCATCCGCTTGGCGTATTGGTCCTGCTGCTGGGAGGCAGCGGAGTTGCCGCCGGCTTTACGGTGCTCCACGGCCTGGGCAATGGGATCATGACCATCGCGACGGGGACGCTTCCGTTGGTCTTGTTTGGCGAACGGGGTTACGGATATCGACAGGGCTTGCTGGTGGTGCCGTCGCGTCTATTACAGGCCGGCGCTCCCTTCATTTTTGGACTCTTGGTGGCCTGGATCGGCACGGCGTCGTTATGGATTTCCGCTGCTCTCGGCCTTTCAGCGACGCTCGCGCTGTGGTGCATCCGGCTCGATTCAAAACAATGATGAGGGTGTTTGTTCGCGGGACCGCCCGGCTGGAACAGTCGATCGCGGGTCCCGGAGATAGCCTTTTGCAGCAAAATTATTAACCTTTTGTTTTCGAAAGAGACTTTCACTTCATCGCGAATTAGAGAGGCGTTGCCGTTGAATGCGGCAGGGGACGGACCCACATGCATCCTGTCCAACCGGGACGCAACCAGGATCCGGTCGGCGCGTTACACCATGGTCCGCTCGCCGCCTGGCACGGCTTCGAAGGCGCTGCGTGGTAAACTCGTCCTCTTTCCTTTTTCTCTGCACATTCAATGATTTCCCGCGCACTTAAAGCCGTTTTCGGCAGCCGGAATGACCGGCTGCTCAAGCAGTATTCGCGGACGGTGCGGGAGATCAACGCCCTCGAACCCCCCATCAAGGCCCTGTCCGACGAGCAACTGGCCGCCAAGACGGTGGAATTCCGCGCCCGCATCGCCAAGCGCCTGGAGGGGGTGCCCGAGGAGGCCGTGCCGGACACGGAGAAGGCCGTGCTGGATGAGTTGCTGCCCGAAGCGTTCGCGGTGGTGCGCGAGGCCGGCCGCCGGGTGCTGCGCATGCGCCACTTCGACGTGCAGCTCATCGGCGGCATGGTGCTGCACTACGGCAAGATCGCCGAAATGCGCACCGGCGAGGGCAAGACCCTCATGGCCACGCTGCCCACCTATCTGAACGCCCTGCCGGGCCGCGGCGTGCACATCGTCACCGTCAACGACTACCTGGCCGCGCGCGACGCCGAGTGGATGGGCAAGCTGTACCGCTTCCTCGGCCTCACCGTGGGCACCATCCTGTCGCAGGCGCCGCACGAGTCCAAGCGCGCCAACTACGCCTGCGACATCACCTACGGCACCAACAACGAGTACGGCTTCGACTACCTGCGCGACAACATGGCCATGAGCGCCGCCGACCGGCACCAGCGCGGCCTCTATTTCGCGGTGGTGGACGAGGTGGACTCCATCCTCATCGACGAGGCGCGCACGCCGCTCATCATTTCCGGCCAGGCCGAGGACCGCACCGAGCTGTACTACCGGCTGAACGAGGTGGCGCCGCTGCTGAAGCGCCAGGAGAAGGAAGACGGGCCGGGCGACTTCTGGGTGGATGAGAAGGGCCACACCGTGCTGCTCTCCGAAGAGGGCCACGAGAACGCCGAGCAGGTGCTCACGCGCGTGGGCCTCTTGCCCGAAGGCCGCAGCCTGTACGAGCCCACCTACATCAACCTCATGCACCACCTCAACGCGGCGCTGCGCGCCCACAACCTGTTCTTCCGCGACAAGCAGTACGTGGTGCAGCAGGGCGAGGTCGTTATCGTGGACGAGTTCACCGGTCGCCTCATGCCCGGCCGGCGCTGGTCCGACGGCCTGCACCAGGCCATCGAGGCCAAGGAGAACGTGGCCATCCAGAACGAGAACCAGACCCTGGCCTCGATCACGTTCCAGAACTATTTCCGCATGTACAAGAAGCTGGCCGGCATGACCGGCACGGCCGACACCGAGGCCTACGAGTTCCAGGAGATCTATGGCCTGGAGACCGTGGTCATCCCCACCCACAACCCCATGATCCGCATCGACCGCCTGGATCAGGTGTACCGCACGGGGGCGGAAAAGACCAAGGCCATCGTGGACGACATCCGCGACTGCCATGAGCGCGGCCAGCCGGTGCTGGTGGGCACCACCTCCATCGAGGCCTCCGAGGCTCTGTCCTCCATTCTCACGCGCGAGAAGCTGCCGCACCAGGTGCTGAACGCCAAGCAGCACGAGCGCGAGGCCGGCATCATCGCCGAGGCCGGCCGGCCGAGGCAGATCACCATTGCCACCAACATGGCCGGCCGCGGCACCGACATCGTGCTGGGCGGCAACGTGGAAAAGCAGGTCGAGGCGGTGCAGGCCGAGGCCGACGTCGACGACGCCGAGAAGGCGCGCCGCATCGAAAAGCTGCAGAGCGGGTGGCAGGCGCTGCACGACGAGGTGATCAAGGCGGGCGGCCTGCACATCGTGGGCACCGAGCGCCACGAGTCGCGGCGCATCGACAACCAGCTGCGCGGCCGCTCGGGCCGCCAGGGCGACCCCGGCTCGTCGCGCTTCTACCTGTCGCTGGAAGACCCGCTGCTGCGCATTTTCGCCGGCGAGCGCGTCAACGCCATCATGACGCGGCTCAAGATGCCCGAGGGCGAGGCCATCGAGCACCCGCTGGTGACGCGCTCCATCGAGAGCGCCCAGCGCAAGGTGGAGGCGCACAACTTCGACATCCGCAAGCAATTGCTGGAATACGACAACGTCGCCAACGACCAGCGCCGCAACATCTACGAGCTGCGCAACCACGTGCTCGACGGCGACGACATCGCCGGCCAGACGTCGGCGCTGCGCGACGGAGCCATCACCGACCTGTTCCGCGCCCACGTGCCCGAGGAAAGCGTGGAGGAGCAGTGGGACATCCCGGCGCTGGAGAAGGCGCTGCAGGCCGAGTTCAATTTCACCGCGCCGGTGGGCCAGTGGCTGGAAACCGACCCCAACCTGGACGACCAGGATCTGCTGGATAAGCTGCTGGCCGAGGCCGGCAAGGCCTACGCGGACAAGGTGCAGCTGGTGCAGGAATCCGACCTGCGCGGCTTCGAGCGCCACGTGCTGCTCACCACCCTGGACAGCCACTGGCGCGAGCACCTCGCCGCGCTCGACCACCTGCGCCAGGGCATTCACCTGCGCGGCTACGCGCAGAAGAACCCCAAGCAGGAGTACAAGCGCGAGGCCTTCGAAATGTTCGGCGCCATGCTGGACAGCGTGAAGCTGGAAGTGGCGCGCACGCTCATGACCTTCCAGGTGCGCAAGCCCGAAGAGGTGCAGGCGCCCGAGCCCGTGCCCGCGGTTGAGAACGTGCAGTACCAGCACGCCGGCTACGAAGAGGCCCTGGTGGGCGCGGACGACCACCCGGCGCCGCCCAAGCAGCAGCCCGTGCAGCGCCACATGGGCAAGATCGGCCGCAACGACCCCTGTCCCTGCGGCTCGGGCAAGAAGTACAAGCACTGCCACGGCAAGCTGGCCTAGGCAAAAGGGGGGAGGGGACCATGGCCGTCAACCTGCTGCCTCCTGATCCGCGCCAATTGCTGCGCGTGGCCGGCGTCGACCTGGGCTACACCTACGCCGGCATCC
>DATNCF010000650.1:0-7282 GCA_035571675.1 Burkholderiales bacterium
GGTGAACTGCGCCGCCGTGTCGCCCAGCGTGGCAATGGCGAGGCTTGACTCGCCTCCCAGGCGCAATGCGGTCGAGCCCATGTGCAGTTCGGCGCGCGCGCCTCGGTCCACCCACAGGCGGTCGCCGCTGGTCATCGGGCGATTGAACTCGGCGTAGGCCCACTCGCCGCTGCCGGCCGGCGTGAAGCTCACCGCGCCCTCGAAGTAGTTCAGCGCCGCCACGCGCGAAGGCGGATCACCGGCGCCCTGTGCATGGGCTTTTACTGCAAGGCCAAAACAGGCCGCGGCAACCAGCGTCGCCATGAACAGCACCGAAAGGGCACGGCCGAGGCCGCCGGAAAGGACGGGGATGGTGCGTTGCATGATACGGCTCCTCTCGTCGACCATACTCAAGCAACGTTTAAGTCCGGCGGCGCGCCGACCGCCGAGCGGCTCAGATTGGTAACACTGTGTAAGCGCGCTCGTTTATGCGCCGGAAATGTCGCCGGCGAACGACACGTCGGCGCCGAGGTTGCCAGCGCGAAGTTTCAAGTCCGACTATTGGGCGAGGGTGCGCGCGAGTTCCAGCAGCGAGATATCGGTGCGCCGCGTACGGCCGGCGACTTCGGCCAGCGGAGAGGCGATGACCCGGCCGCCGCGCACGCCCATCAGCACGCCGTGGCGGCCTTCGGCCAGCGCATCGACGGCCGCCGCGCCCAGCCGGGTGGCCAGCACGCGATCGAAGGCCGTGGGCACCCCTCCCCGCACCACGTGGCCGAGTGTGGTGAGGCGCAGACCGAAGGAAAAGCTGTCGCGATGGTCGTTGAAGTAGCGCAGCATGCCTTGGGCGCCGCCCTCGACGCCCTCGGCCACCACCGCCAGGGCATGGGTCTTGCCCCGGCGCAAGGCGGCCGCGAGCCTTTCCATGACCTCGACGGGCGCCACCTCCTGCTCGGGGATGGCAATCACTTCGGCGCCGCCGGCCATGCCCGCCATCAGCGCGATGTAGCCGGACTGGCGGCCCATGGTCTCGACCAGGAAGGCGTGGCGGTGCGAGGACGCCGTGGTGCGCAGCCGGTCCACGGCCTCGAGCGTGACGTTGATGGCCGTGTCCACGCCGATGGTGTCCTCGGTGCCCTCCAGGTCGTTGTCGATGGTCGAGGCCACGCCGACCACGGGAAAGCCGGTGAGCGAGAAGGCGTGCGAGCCGCTCTGGCTGCCGTTGCCGCCGATCACCACCAGCGCATCGATGCCTCGCCCTGACAGGTGGGCCGCGGCCTGGGCACGGCCGGAATCCTCGCGGAATTCCATGCAACGCGCGCTGCCCAGAATGGTCCCGCCGTGCTGGATGATGCCGCCCACGTCGCGCGCACCCAGCGGGAACATGTCATCCTGCACCAGCCCGCTGAAACCGTTCCTCACGCCGAACACTTCCCAGCCCCGCGCCAGCGCCGCGCGGGTGGCGGCGCGCACGGCCGCGTTCATGCCCGGCGCGTCACCGCCGCTGGTCAAGACACCGATGCGCTTCATGGCGGCATTTTAGCGTCCAGGGCGGAATGGAACGCGGAGCCGGAAATCCGCCCGGACAGGCCGGTGATCCATTCCGTCAGCCATGGGGAAAATACGGGCAAGCAGGTATACTTCCACCCGCGTTGCACGACGGGAAGCCCAGGCTGAAGTTGCCCATGGCGGAATGAACAACGCTAACCCGCCTGCCCCGGGCCCACAACTGATCGCTGGTCCACGCCCGCCTTCCAATGAATCGGCCTAAATCACCGCTCTCCGGCGCCAGCCCCGACGTACCGCAACTTTGGATCACGCTGGCCGCCTCGCTGTTCGCGGTGGCGGTGACGGGCGTGGTGGCCGTGGCCGGCTACCTGCCCCCGCGCATTTTCGTGGCCTTCGCCGTCATCGTCGCGGCCAGCGTGGCCGGGGGGTTCCTGCTCAATCGCAGCGGCATGCGCATGGGCCGGCCCGGGACGCCCCTGACCGTGGCCTACCTGGCGCTGGCGGCGCTCGCGATATCCTACGTCATCTACAGCGCCGAGGAGGCCCAGGCCTCCATCGTGGCCATCTACCTGGTGGCCTTCATGTTCGGCGTGCTGACCCTGGATGCCTGGCCGCTGGTCGGGGTGGCGGCTTTCTACTGGCTGTGCTTTCTTGGCGCCTTCATCGCGCGCCAGTGGCTGCGTCCCGGCAGCATCGACCTGCACCGCGCCGGGTTCGCGCTGGTGGTGTACTTCATGCTCCTCGCCTGGTTCACGGCCCTGGGAATTTATGTGGGCAGCCTGCGTCGCAAGCTGCGCGACGCCACGGGCAGCATGGCCGCCGCCATGGCGGAACTGCAGAACCTCGCACGCATCGACTCGCTGACGGGCTGCTACAACCGCCGGCACGCCATGGAGCTGTTCGCGCTGGAAGTCAAGCGGGCGCAGCGCGGCAGGCCCCTGTCGGTCGGCCTGCTGGACCTGGACCATTTCAAGGACATCAACGACACCTACGGCCACCAGGCCGGAGACGATGCGCTGAGAACGCTGGCGGTGGCGGTGCAGCCGCTGCTGCGCGCCACCGACGCGCTGGCGCGCTACGGCGGGGAGGAATTCCTGCTGCTGCTGTCGCAGACGCCGGGAGCGGACGCGCTGGGCGTGTGCGAACGGGTGCGCAAGCGGATCGAGGACACCCGCCTCGACTTCCTGCCGAAGCAGCGCCGCATCACGGTGTCCCTGGGGATGGCCGAGCACCGCAACGGCGACACGCTGGAGCAGACGCTGAAGCGCGCCGACGCCGCCCTGTACGAAGCCAAGCGCTCGGGCCGCAACTGCGTGGTGGCCGCACCGTGAGATCCAACACACCTCTCCGAAAGATCTGAATGCCGATTTTCTCCCTGGGCGACCGCCGCCTGGTATGCGCCTCCGACGAGTGGTTCATCGCTCCCGGCGCCGACGTCATTGGCAATGTCCGCCTCGGCCACCAGGCCAGCATCTGGTTCAACTGCGTGCTGCGCGGCGACAATGCGGCCATCACCATCGGCGACCGCAGCAACGTCCAGGACGGCACCATCTGCCACGTCGACCGCAACAACCCGCTCACCCTCGCCGAGGACGTGACCATCGGCCACAAGGTCATGCTGCACGGCTGCACCATCGGCCCGGGCAGCCTGGTGGGCATGAACGCCGTGGTGCTCAACCGCGCGCGCATCGGCGCGGGCAGCATCGTGGGCGCGCATTCGCTCGTGCCCGAGGACAAGGTGTTCCCGGACGGGGTGCTGCTCATGGGCACGCCCGCGAAGGTGGTGCGAGAACTCAGCAGCGACGAAAAAGAGCGCATCCTGCTAACGGCCAAGGGCTACATCGCCAGATCGGCCGAATACTGAGAGCAATTAAGACTGGTGAGAAATTAGCAACTCGGGGAGCGCAAAGTTCCCAGGGGAGATGTGGCTTGACGTACCCGGCCCCAATGAAAGCCCGACAGAAGCGGTCTATATGAACGGGGCTGTAACTGATTGCTACGGCTTGGGCACAACACTTCCCGCGACACCGCCCGCCTCCAGCGCGCTCAGAATTTGAGCCGGGAGCGCAATAGTGCCTATTTGGGTCTCATAGTCACGGACCACACGGCTCAACATTATCGATAATGCTTTTGCTTCCTGGGGAGACAAAAAAGCTGTTGCGACCAATTCGTTGACCGCCCTCCCTCCCGGAGCTGAAGCCCGGGACATAATCATTTGAATGTCATAAGGGGACATTCCTACTTGAACTTGATTACAGTAAATTGCCTTGTAATCTGGCGCATACGTTAGCGAATTGGCATCTTGATTGACAAATACAGTGCCGTCTTGGATATGGGCTGACATTTTTATCTCAGTGCACTCTAGGTTGAGCAGCTAACTGTATCTTTAAATCAATCGGACCATGTTGCTTAATTTCCCCACGGGGCAGAATGGATTCAATTGACGTTGAGCGAGCCTGTTCTCGAACCCACATAGGGAATGGCCGTTCGAGGGCACTTCGCACCTTTACCTCCGCGTTCCAAGAAAGAGGAACTAGCGCCTCTTGAGATAAATCCTGAACTTCAGCTTCTAGTCTGCCATAGGAGACAAACTTAACCAGTAATGCAACGTCATATGCGGCCGCAACATCTAAGAGAGTTTGGACTGTTACCTTTCCATATTTCGGATCCTCTAGGCGTGAAACAACGTTTTGAGGCTTACTTAGCAGTTCCCCTATCTGGCCCTGAGTCCTTGTGCCACGCATCGCACGAAGTTGATAGGCAATACCTCGGCGAACATTTGCTGCAACAAATGCTTTTCTAAAGGCTGGTGAGTTAAATCGCTTATTCATCTGTCATCCACTCCGCTTGATGGCTATATCGCTGTGGGTGGGATTTCACATTAGCCATCCGCTTTAAGGCTAACGCCCCAATTTCGGCATAGCTGAAACGCCGGGTCTTGCGCCCAGCCGCGAGCATCGTAAATTCCAGTGCGCTGTCATTCATGAATCCCAAAATGCGATAGTGCACTGCTTGGCCGACTTCCACTGTAATAACCCTCAATTCCCCAAGAGGGTCTAACTTTCCCTGCAAGGGGGCATAGTCAGGCCTTATCCAGTCATCTGCTGGGGTGTCCCGCAGATAAATGACGATGGTCAGAAGTTCAGCAAGAACATCTTCGGGCCATTGATCGCATTCCGCTTCGACTGGATCAACCCCGTTTTCGATGTATGACATGAACCGCCAGCGCCCCATATAATATCACTTTTTTGGAATAATGCAAGTGTTTGTTGACAAAATATCGCAAAATTGAGATACTGAATCCGGCGCAAGAAAAGGGGCTTCACCGCGCCAACGATGAAGCCCCTTTGTAGCAAAACCCCCGGCTACCGGACCGTAGGCCACGCTTTCGTAAGCGCGGGATCGGAGGTTCAAATCCTCCCCGGGGGGTCAAACGAAGTAAGCATTTCATTCCAAGAGTTTTTTGTCAAGAAAATGAGTTCCA
Source organism: Burkholderiales bacterium (assembly GCA_035571675.1). Taxonomy (GTDB): domain Bacteria; phylum Pseudomonadota; class Gammaproteobacteria; order Burkholderiales; family SG8-39; genus CAIYPG01. Next base: position 4,973 of record DATNCF010000650.1, read on the forward strand.
TCACCTCAACCCTTGCGCAGCCTATTTATCAAGAGCAAACGGCCTTGGGTTATGCAGCCCTTTCCCGATGGACAAGGCCTAAAGGGAAAGGGCAAAGCCCAAGCGTCGTTGCAGCTTTTTGACTCGGAGATTGCCCAAAATGCCCAAAGTGCTGACCAAAGTGAACATTGCCTATCCCGACTCATTTTATGAATCGTATGAATCGCTGGCGAATTTCGACCGGACAGACTTTGGAGAAATAAAGTTCACTTGCTTCATGGATGATGACATAACGATGGCAGAAGCAAAATCGTTCTGGACATCAAAAGCAGGCGTTCAACACATCGCTTCGTGGGCGTCAGTTGAGACGCCTCAGTTTGTCATTTGCGAGATGTCTAAAATTTTTACAGGAATGGAGATGTGAAATCCCCCTTAGGTGAGAGGAATGCGCGGCTTATACGCTCAGTGGGAATGGTGCGTGCGTGAGCTTGTACTGGACTGTTTCCTCAGTACGAGATATCCGGCCGGAGGGCAACGTGAATACGATACCCAAAAGAGAAAACCGCGCCCTAGAGCGCGGTTTTGCTTTAGCTAAGACTGCCCGGATGTAGTTACGCTGCTTTCGTCTTCTTCTTCTTGTCATCGAAGAACTGCTCATCTTCGGTCGAGCCATGCAGCGCCTGCGTCGAGGCCGTGCCGCCCGACACCACCGTGGTGATGTCGTCGAAGTAGCCCGCGCCCACCTCGCGCTGGTGCTTCACCGCAGTGAAGCCCTTGTCGGCGGCGGCGAATTCCTTCTCCTGCAGTTCCACGAAGGCGGTCATGTTCTCGCGCGCGTAGCCGTAGGCCAGCTCGAACATGGAGTAGTTGAGCGAGTGGAAGCCGGCCAGGGTGATGAACTGGAACTTGTAGCCCATGGCGCCCAGCTCGTGCTGGAACTTCATGATCTTGGCGTCGTCGAGGTTGCGCTTCCAGTTGAAGGACGGCGAGCAGTTGTAGGCCAGCATCTTGCCCGGGAACTGCTTGTGGATGCCTTCGGCGAACTTGCGCGCGAATTCGAGGTCGGGCGTGCCGGTTTCGCACCACACCAGGTCGGCGTAGGGCGCGTAGGCCAGGCCGCGCGACAGCGCCTGCTCGAAGCCGTTCTTCACGCGGAAGAAGCCTTCGGAGGTGCGCTCGCCGGTCAGGAACGGCTTGTCGTTGTCGTCCACGTCCGAGGTCAACAGGTTGGCGGCTTCGGCGTCGGTGCGCGCCAGGATGATGGTGGGCACGCCCATGGTGTCGGCCGCGAGGCGCGCGGCGATGAGCTTCTGCACCGCTTCCTGGGAGGGCACCAGCACCTTGCCGCCCATGTGGCCGCATTTCTTGGCCGCGGCGAGCTGGTCCTCGAAGTGCACGCCGGCGGCGCCGGCCTGGATCATGGCGCGCATCAGTTCGTGCGCGTTCAGCACGCCGCCGAAGCCGGCCTCGGCGTCGGCCACGATGGGCGCGAAGTAATCGATGTCGTCATTGCCTTCCATGTGCTGGATCTGGTCGGCGCGCATGAAGGTGTTGTTGATGCGGCGCACCACCGAAGGCACGCTGGTGACCGAATACAGCGACTGGTCGGGGTACATGGTCATGCTGTCGTTGGCGTCGGCGGCCACCTGCCAGCCCGACAGATAGATGGCCTTCAGGCCCGCTTTCACCTGCTGCATGGCCTGGTTGCCGGTCAGCGCGCCGAGCGAATTCACGAAATCCAGCTCGTTCATGCTCTTCCACAGCTTTTCCGCCCCGCGGCGGGCCAGGGTGTACTCGATTTGCATGCTGCCGCGCAGGCGATAGACGTCCTCGGCGCTGTAGCCGCGCTTGACGCCCTTCCAGCGCGGGTTCTCGGCCCAGTCTTTTTTGATCTTGGCTATTTCCTGTTCACGATTGCTCATGCTTTCTCCAGATGATTTTGTGTAAGGGGCGTTCTCGACCGTTGCGCTTCGGCGCGGCGTGCTGCTGGGTGAGGCTCGCCGCGTTTCACCGCGTCACGCGGTCGCGGGATGGTTTCCGCGGCCCGGGGAAGAGGGTTTCATTTCCCCTGCTGTGCGCCTGCGGCCCTCAGGGTTGGGAGGCCGTGGCGCCCGTGAATTCCTGTGAAAACATTTCACCAGAACAGGGGGATTTTTTCATGTTTCATCCGGCATCGCAACATCGGCAAACCAGATCAGAGGCAAGAAATTAACTTTTAAAAAACAATAATCGTGAAACGTCATTTCAGAATTCGAAAAATCACAATGGCCATGTCATATTGCGATGCAGCATGTAAAATTTCACAACCGCTTTTTAACAGATTGGAGTGGG
>DATNCF010000651.1:0-4704 GCA_035571675.1 Burkholderiales bacterium
GACGCGGCGCAGGCCTGGCAGCCCACCCTGGAAGACCTGCGGCGCCATTGGTCGCCGCGCACGCGCGGCATCATCCTCGCCTCGCCCTCCAATCCGGCCGGCACGCTGATCGACCCGGCGGCGCTGGACGAAATGGCCGGCTGGGTGCGCGCGCGAGGCGGCTTCGTGGTGCTGGACGAGATCTACCAGGGCCTGGTCTACGGCGAGCGGCCGGCCAGCCGCCTCGCCGGCCGCGACGGCGTGTTCATCATCAACAGCTTCTCCAAATACTTCTGCATGACGGGCTGGCGCCTGGGCTGGGCCGTGGTTCCCGATGCCTTGCATGGCGCGGTGGAGAAGCTGGCGCAGAACATTTTCATCTGCCCGTCGGCGCCGGCGCAGTACGCGGCGCTCGCGGCTTTCGGGCCGGACAACCTCGCGGTGCTGGAGACGCGGCGCGAGGAATACCGCCGCCGCCGCGACTGGCTGGTGCCGCGACTCGTCGAGCTGGGGTTCGACATTCCGGCCATTCCCGAAGGGGCGTTCTACATCTACGCCGGCTGCCGCCGTTTCGGCGCGGACAGCGCGGCTTTTGCCGCAGATGTGCTGGAGCAGGCCCTGGTGGCCATCACGCCCGGCGCCGATTTCGGCTCGCACGGCGCGGAAAGCCACGTGCGCTTCGCCTACACGCGGGCGCTGCCGGAACTGGAAGAGGGCGTGGCGCGGCTGGAAAAGTACCTGCGCCGCTGAAGCGACGCCTCGGCCCGACTAGCTGTCGGCGCGGGCGGCGACCTGCTCGGCCGCCTTCACCGGCTGGGACACGGTCTGCGCCTGCACGGAGCGCGGGCGCTTCTCGCGCTTGAGCACCTGAGCCATGCGCTCTTTCTCGGCGAACACCTTCTGTGCGTACAGATTGGAGGTATCGGACGGCGCGCCGGCATACATCTGCAGGCCGCCCTCGGGGCTGCCGGCGCGCAGGATGTATTCCTTCAGTATGCGAGCGCCCACCAGGATGTTGGTGGCCGGGTCGAGCACGGCCTCCTCCTCGAGGTCGCCCAGCTTGTCGGGGTGCTGATCAGGCATGACCTGCATCAGCCCCTTCGCGCCCATGGCGCTCTCGGCGATGGGATTGAAGCGCGACTCGACCGCCATCACCGCCAGGATGAGCAGGGGATCGAGCCCGGTCTTCTGGCCGGCCACGTGCGCGGCGTTCACCATGCGCTCGGTCGCGTCGCTCGCCACTTTGTAACGGTGGGCGAGGAACTCCGCCAACGGCCGGTAGCGCGAATCTTCGGGCACTTCCTGGGTGGCCTGGGCCTCGCTCACCAGGCCGTCATCGGCCTCCGCCGGAGCGCCTCCGTTGACCAGTTGCGGCAGGATCTTGCCGCCCTGAACCAGCACCACCATGACCGCCACGAATCCCACCATGGCCAAGCCGTGATGCAGCACCACGGCGGACCGTTCCCACGCCCGCCGCAACGCGGGCATTACATCGGTGATTCTCATGCCTACCTCCACATCACTTCCCCTGCTCCGCTCCGACAGCATGGAGCGCCACAGGCGGGTTGTGTATCGGCCGCCCACTCGGGGGTCGGCAGGTGTTCATGACATTGGGTCGGAAACGGCCCGCTTTGCGGTGCGCCGTTCGCCGCCAGAGCGGGCGAGTTGTCGCCGAATTGTCGCTTCTGGCAGGCTTCCCGGGTGTAATCCGGGGGGCCGAAGATATGGTTCTTTGAGACTACGGCACGACATTTAGCCGTGCTTTCGAGCGCCGGTTTAGCCGCTCGGTTTCTTAACGATTCCGCATTGTAATTAAGAACTTATACCTTGTCAAGGCAAACGGGCATAAAAACCACTTTATGCAAATGGGATACGGAATTTTGGAGAAAAAAAAGTCCCGGCCTGGCTGCGGGGTGACCTGATAAAATGACCAAGTCGATCGGCAGCGATGCCGGGAGACTATTCCGAGAAAACCGAAACCTGCGGATCAGTCTGAGTGAAGCTTTCAGACCGTCCGCAGTTTGTTTCGGTACCCGCATACTAAGGCCGTGAACCGGTCGGAAAAGGCCAAGCTGCAGCAGGGTTGAGGGCGGTCCTCGTCCCAGGTGCGGCCGCCGTGGACGGTGGGGTTGCCACCGGAGCCATGGACGGAGCCGCTACCGTTGCAGCAGGCTTGCTGGCCTTTTTCGCAGCCGGTTTTTTGGCTGCTTTCTTCTTTTTAGCGGGTTTCTTTTTTTTAGCCGGCTTCTTACTGCCGGCTTTTTTCTTGGCCGCTTTCTTTTTTGCGGGCTTCTTGGCTGCTTTCTTCTTTTTTGCGGGCTTTTTCGCCGCTTTCTTCTTTTTCGCAGCCTTCTTCTTAGCGGGTTTCTTAGCTGCCTTCTTGGCTTTCTTCTTCGTTGCCATGGTTACTACCTCCATCAAGGTTTAAAGGAACAACACGTAAAACCCGGGCCTCTCGGTCCGGGCTATCCAACCGCCGGAATACGCCCCGGCGAGCTGAATTCATTGCTCCCCCTTCGGGAGAGCAGGTCTTGGTAGAGGATGTCCGGGTCCAGCCGGATTCCACTCTGCCAAGCAACCGTCGCGGCAACTGCGTCCAGCTCCACGCGACAAAATTTCGATACGTCCAGCCATTCCTCGAACGCCTTCACTTCCAGCAGGTCCCCCAGGAACACAGTCCCCTCGAAGCCATCTTCAAAGCGCAGCCACAACCGATAATCTTTAAATGCCTTGCAATCCATCACTCGATGCATGGTAAAGAATCCTTTGCACAGGTTCAAGCATTGAACGCATGTTTTAACGCTTTTCTCTGTTCATTCGACTCAATAGCAACATCGGCAACATCGGCAACATCGGCAACATCGGAACAACATCGAGACCGCTCACTGGAGCTTCCCGTTCCTCAATCCCAGGACAACGCGCCTCCCGTTTGGTACTCGATCACGCGCGTCTCGAAGAAGTTGCGCTCCTTCTTCAGGTCGATCATCTCGCTCATCCAGGGGAACGGGTTCGAGGCGCCCGCATACAGGGGCTCGATGCCGATCTGCTGGCAGCGGCGGTTGGCGATGAAGCGCAGGTATTCCTTGAACATCGGGGCGTTCAGTCCCAGCACCCCGCGCGGCATGGTGTCCTCGGCGTAGCGGTACTCCAGGTCCACGGCCCGGCGGACGAGCCCCTGGATCTCCTCGCGGAAGCGCGGCGTCCAGAGATGCGGGTTCTCCATCTTGATCTGGTTGATCAGGTCGATGCCGAAATTGCAGTGCATGGACTCGTCGCGCAGGATGTACTGGTACTGCTCGGCCGCGCCGGTCATTTTGTTCTGGCGCCCCAGCGCCAGGATCTGGGTGAAGCCCACGTAGAAGAACAGCCCCTCCATGAGGCAGGCGAACACGATCAGGCTTTTCAGGAGCTCCTGGTCGGCCTCGGGCGTGCCGGTGCGGAAGGATGGGTCGGTCAGGGTGTCGATGAACGGCACCAGGAACTCGTCCTTGTCGCGGATGGACGAGACCTCGTGGTAGGCGTTGAACACCTCGCCCTCGTCCAGCGCCAGGCTCTCCACAATATATTGGTAGGCGTGGGTGTGGATGGCCTCCTCGAAGGCCTGGCGCAGCAGATACTGCCGGCATTCCGGCGCGGAAATGTGCCGGTAGGTGCCCAGGACGATGTTGTTGGCGGCGAGCGAGTCGGCGGTGACGAAGAAGCCCAGGTTGCGCTTCACCAGGCGGCGCTCGTCCTCGGTCAGGCCGTTCGGGTCCTTCCACAGCGCGATGTCCCGGCTCATGTTCACTTCCTGGGGCATCCAGTGGTTGGCGCAGGCGGCGAGGTATTTGTCCCAGGCCCACTTGTACTTGAAGGGCACGAGCTGGTTGACGTCGGTGCCGCCGTTGATCACCCGCTTGTCTTCCACGCGGATGCGCCGGAAGGCTTCGCCCTCGGCCTCGATCTCGGCGGTCCGGGCGGGCGCCGGCCGGGCCGCGGCGGGCGCGGGGCGGGGCGACGCCCCGCGCAACAATTGCAGACCGGGCGCCGCCGACAGGCCGGATGCCCCCGGGGGAATCATGGGCGCCCCACCCGCCACGGTGGGTGCCACGTCATCGTCAAAAGACAGCATGCTCTTTCCTTTGCTCTCGGCCCGCCCTACTGGCAGGCCTCGCATTCCGGGTTGTCGATGGAGCAGAACTTCGGCTCTTCCTGCCCGGCCTGCGCCCCATCGCCGGCCATTGCGCCGCCCATCGCTCCGTCGGCCGACACGGCGTTGAGCTGGCCGGTGCGGACCGTGGACTTCTCGGCGTGGGTGGCGCCCAGAGCGCGCAGGTAGTAGGTGGTCTTCAGGCCGCGCACCCAGGCGAGCTTGTAGGTCTCGTCCAGCTTCTTGCCCGACACGTTGGCCACGTAGATATTGAGCGACTGGGCCTGGTCGATCCACTTCTGGCGCCGCGCCGCGCATTCCACCAGCCAAGAGGGATCGACCTCGAAGGCCGTGGCGTACAGGCGGCGCAGGTCGGGCGGCACGCGGTCGATGCGCGCCAGGTTGCCGTCGAAGTACTTGAGGTCGGCGACCATGACCTCGTCCCACAGCCCGAGCTTCTTCAGGTCCCGCACCAGGTACTCGTTGGCGATGGTGAATTCGCCGGACAGGTTGGACTTGACATACAGGTTCTGGAAGGTGGGCTCGATGCAGGCGTCCACCCCGATGATGTTGGAGATGGTGGCGGTGGGGGCGAT
>DATNCF010000652.1:0-5906 GCA_035571675.1 Burkholderiales bacterium
GCCCGGCTTTTTTCTTTGCTCCACCGCCTGCCCCCAGCTTGCTGTCCGGCTCCCATTCGAGGGTGAGTTTTCCTGGCCCCCATGCGGTCGGTTCAGGGCACCAGGCGCAATAGCTTGGCGGGCTTGGCCGGCTGGGCCCCCATGTGTCCCGGCGCGGGGTATTCAGCCGTGGCGCAGACGGCGGCGGCCGGGAGCACCGCCGTGGCCGCGGCGTCGCCCGCGGGTTGGCGAATCCACCATTCCTGCCTGACTTCCGTGGGCCCGGTCGCGGTCATGACGCGCTCAAAGCCGCGCAGCGTCATGGCGAGGGGCGAGATGTTGACCAGGTCGGCGTGGTGCAGGTCAGGTAGCAGTTTTTCATGCGGGCGGGCGCCATCCAGAAGGCTCGCCACGCGGGTAATCTCGCCGTTCACATCCCGCTCCTCGCGAGTGCGAAGCTCGCCCTCGATGCGAACACCATTGAGGATGCTTTGGTCGGGCAACCGCACGCCCTTGTCGTAAAGGCGCTGGACAATGAATTTCATGGTGTGCGCTCCAATCGCTTTTAGGGATCAAAGGGGACACCCTGAGTCGCCCCGCGCGGCCTGGCCGCGCGGGGCTTCGTGGGCAACGCTGCAGCCGGCGATGGCGCCGGCCGCAATGGCTACATATCCATATCACCCATGCCGCCCATGCCGCCCATGCCCGGAGGCATGCCAGGCGCGGCCTTCTTCTCTTCCACCAGCTCGGACACGCCGCAGTCGGTGGTGAGGATGAGGGCGGCCACCGAGGCCGCGTTTTGCAGCGCGGTGCGGGTCACCTTGGTGGGATCGACCACGCCCATGGCAACCAGGTCGCCATAGGCTTCGGTCTGGGCGTTGAAGCCGAAGTTGCCCTTGCCTTCCACCACCTTGTTGACCACCACCGAGGGCTCGGAACCGGCGTTGGCCACGATGGCGCGCAGCGGCTCTTCGATGGCGCGGGCGATGATCCTGATGCCCGCGTTCTGCTCGTCGTTGTCGCCCCTCAGCTTGTCGATGGCGGTGCGGGCGCGCAGCAGAGCCACCCCGCCGCCCGGAACAATGCCTTCCTCAACCGCGGCGCGGGTTGCATGCAAGGCGTCTTCGACGCGGGCCTTCTTTTCCTTCATTTCGACCTCGGTGGCGGCGCCGACCCTGATCAGCGCCACGCCGCCGGCCAGCTTGGCCACGCGCTCTTGCAGCTTCTCTTTGTCGTAGTCGGAGGTGGCTTCCTCGATCTGCACCCGGATGTTTTTCACGCGCGCTTCGATGGACTTGGCGTCACCGGCGCCGTCGATGATGGTGGTTTCCTCCTTGGCGACTTCCACGCGCTTGGCCCGGCCAAGATCGGTGATTTTTGCCTTTTCGAGCGTCAGGCCGACTTCCTCGGCGATCACTTGCCCGCCGGTCAGGATGGCGATGTCTTCGAGCATGGCCTTGCGGCGGTCGCCGAAGCCCGGGGCCTTGACCGCGCACGTTTTCAGGATGCCGCGCAGGTTGTTCACCACCAGGGTGGCGAGCGCCTCGCCCTCGATTTCCTCGGCGATCAGGAGCAGGGGCTTCCCGGCCTTGGCCACGGCTTCGAGGATGGGCAGCAGCTCGCGGATATTGGAAATCTTCTTGTCGTGGATGAGGATGTAGGGGTCCTCAAGCACAGCCGTCTGCTTCTCGGCATTGTTGATGAAATAGGGCGAGAGATACCCGCGGTCGAACTGCATCCCCTCCACGACTTCGAGTTCGTTGTTCAGGCCCTTGCCGTCTTCGACGGTGATGACGCCTTCCTTGCCCACCTTTTCCATGGCGTCGGCGATGATCTTGCCGATGTCGGCGTCGGCGTTGGCCGAGATGGCGCCCACCTGGGCGATTTCCTTGCTGGTGGTGCAGGGCTTGGAGATCTTCTTCAGCTCTTCAACCACGGCGGCCACGGCCTTGTCGATGCCGCGCTTCAAGTCCATGGGGTTCATGCCGGCGGCCACGTACTTGCTGCCCTCGCGCACGATGGCCTGGGCCAGCACGGTGGCGGTGGTGGTGCCGTCACCGGCGACGTCGGAAGTCTTGGAGGCGACTTCCTTGACCATCTGCGCGCCCATGTTCTGGAACTTGTCCTTGAGCTCGATTTCCTTGGCCACGGACACGCCGTCCTTGGTCACGGTGGGGGCGCCGAACGAGCGCTCCAGCACCACGTTGCGGCCCTTGGGGCCCAGGGTGGCCTTCACGGCGTTGGCGAGAATGTTGACGCCTTCGAGCATGCGAACCCGGGCGTCCTCGTGGAAACGTACGTCTTTAGCAGCCATCTTTAACTCCTTAGGAATTCAGTCGAATGTCGGCGGTCGCGCGTTTGCGTAAAGGGATGACGCTCAGGCGATGATTCCCATGATGTCGTCTTCACGCATCACGAGGTATTCGGTGCCTTCGATCTTCACGGCGGTGCCCGAGTACTTGCCGAACAGCACGCGGTCGCCGACCTTCACGTCCAGCGCGCGCACCTTGCCGTCTTCGAGGATCTTGCCGTTGCCGACGGCGATGACCTTGCCCTGGTCGGGCTTCTCGGCCGCGTTGTCGGGAATGACGATACCGCCGGCCGACTTGTTCTCAGCTTCGATACGTTCCACCACAAGGCGGTCGTGTAATGGACGGATATTCATAAATAGCCTCCAATTCAATGAGTTAGCCGTTCTTTACAGGACGCGTGAAGAATTAGCACTCTTCCTTCGCGAGTGCCAATATAGGAAATCGGAGCGGATTTTTCAAGCCCCCCCCGGCGGTGACCCGGGAAGGGCTCACCGGGATTAACCGACCTGAAGTCGGGAAGGCCGTTTCAGGCCATGGCGTGGATGCGGCGGAATTTCTGGGGGCGGGTCAGGCGGTAGAAACGGCGGAGTTCGGCCATGCCGGCCGCGCGCGACGCGCGCTCGGAAGAGCGCAGGACGGCGGCCAGCCAGCGGCAATAGCGCGCGGCATAGGCACTGGCCTGGCGGTACATCTCGACGCGCCCGGCGGCCCGCTCGGGATCGATGGACGTGTGCTCGAACAGCACCGGGTACAGCTCGGATGGGAACCGGTCGGCGTTCTGGCGCCGCAGCAGCCAGAGACTGACGATGTACTTGTCGATCTCGCCCTGCATTTCCAGTTCGAGCAGCGTGACCGGCTGGTCGAAGGCCGCATGCCAGGCAAGGCAGACGAAGTGACTCACGCCTTCAAGCGCCACCCAGAAGTCCGCGAGGTTGCCGGAATGCAGGGAATCGAGCGGGTCGGCCGCGGCCAGCCGTTCGAGGAGGGCGGAATCGAGAAAGAGCGTGATGCACAGATCACCGCCGCGTTCCGCCACGAACACCTGCTCGTCGGCCGGGCTCGCTCGCGCGGCCGCGGGCAAGCGGCTGCGTTCGGTGACCAGGAAGTCTTCGACAGGATCGGCGGGGGGAATGTCGTAAATTCCCGCCAGCAGGTTTTGCAGTTCGCCGAGCACGCGAGGCCTGGTGCCCTACTGCAATTGCACGCCCACGGGCGCCGCTTCGACCCCCAGGCGGCGCAGCAGCTTGCGCGCGCGCTCGCTGCCGGTCTTCAGCCAGACTTCGTATAACCTGAGGATATCGCGCGGCGAATAGGCATATGCGGCGTCGCCGATGTCGTTGAGGACATCCACCAGCGGCTGGAACTTGCCGGCGAGTTCGCCGAACACCTGGGCCAGCGCGCCCCGCGTGCCGCGCTGGCTGCGGGCGAGCGAGCCGTAGGCCCGGCCGCCCATCGCGACGTGGTAGTCGACGTCGACCGTGCGCCGCTCGAAGCCGCGCGACAGGAATCCGGCGACGAACAGCGAGATGTCGCCCAGCCGCTGGAGAATGGCGTTGCGTTCCGCGTCCGTCTCCACCGTCAATGTCTCGCCCAGCATTTCCGCCAGGGTCTTCAAGCCGAGGCCGTCCTCGGTGGGCTCGAACAAGGCTTCGGTTTTTGAAAAAATCGTGAGCATGCTCACCAGGTATTCGGTGGTCTGGGCCCGAATGCTCACATGCTGTTGCTTGAGCGAATCGTCAAGTGCTTGGCGGAAAAAGGTCTCCAGATCGGAGACGACTTCCAACTTTCCATGCGGGGTGAACTGTCCGTGCATGATGCCTTCCACTGTCGCAAGCCAGTGTTTACTCTGGAATATTTCGGGAATGTCGTCAATAGTCGACGCGCATTCTGGCAGCCGGCGAAGGGGATTGCTATCAGCGGGTCAGAGCGTCGCATGCGCGTGATGGGCAGCGCCATCGATGTTGATTCTTTCGGCTCACGCCTGGGATTTCCCATTGACCATCGCCTGCAACATCCCCCGGCACTGAGCGTGCTCGGCATAAGTTCGAGTGGCAACCCTGGGAGCTACGTCTCTTCCCGGAGCACGAGCATGGGCGGATGGTCGAGCGCCACGCGCGCTCCGGCCCGCACATTGAGCGCCACGCACGCCAGCCCGGCCAGCGGCCCGGCCAGCCAGATCCAGTGGTTGACGCGGTAGGGGAAGTGAAACACCTCGGTGGCGATGGCGTAGCCGATGGCCGTGGCGCCGGCCGCGGCCAGCACGCCGGCGATGATCCCCAGCGCCATGAACTCGGCGCGCTGCGACGCCAGCACCTGGCCGCGCGAGGCGCCCAGGGCGCGCATCAGCGCCGCCTCCTGCTGGCGCTCGTCGCGGGTGGACAGCAGCGCCGAATACAGCACCAGCACGCCCGCGCCCAGCGCGAACAGGAACACGAACTGCACCGCGCGCACCACCTGATCCACCACGCCCTGGGCCTGCTTCATGATCTGCGACAGGTCGATGACGGTGAGGTTGGGGAAGCGCGAGGCGATGCGGTTGCCGACGTCGGCACGCGCCTCGGGCAGGTGGAAGGCGGTGATGTAGCTGGTGGGCGCCGCGTCCAGCACGCCGGGCGAGGCGATGACGAAGAAATTGACGCGCATGGAATCCCACTCCAGCTTGCGTATGCTAGTGATGGGCGCGGTGTAGTCCTGCCCAGCCACCTGCCAGGTCAACCGGTCGCCCAGCTTCCAGCCCAGGTTGGTGGCGACGCCCTCTTCCACCGACAGCTCGGGGTCGGCCGCATTGGGGCCGCCCGCGCTGAACCAGCGGCCGCTCACCACGTGGTTGCCGGCGGGGATGGCCGGCATGTACGACAGGTTGAACTCGCGGTCCACCATGCGCCGCGCGTTGTCGCGGAAATCATCCACGTTCACGGGCACGCCGTTCACCTTCGTCAGCCGCCCGCGCACCATGGGGTACTGCGTGGGCGCGGGCAGCCCTTCGGCCGCGAACAGTTCGGCCAGCGGCGCGCGCTGTTCGGGCTGGATGTTGATGATGAAGCGGTTGGGCGCGTCCGGCGGCACGCTGCCGCGCCAGGTGTCGAGCAAGTCGTTGCGGGTGAAGCCGAGCAGCAGCACCGCCGTGAGCCCCAGCGCCAGGGCCAGCGCCTGCACGGTGTTGGAACGCACATGTCGGCGCAGGTTGGCCAAGCCATAGCGCCAGGTGATGCCGGCGGCGCGGCCCATGCGGCCCGCCTTGCCGGCCAGCATCAGCGCCGCCCACGACAGCCCCGCGAACAGCACGAAGGCGCCCGCGAACCCGCCCACTACGATGAGACCGAGCTTGAGGTCGCCGGCCTGCCACACCAGCAGCGCGGCGATGACCAGCACACCCAGGCCGTAGGCCAGCAGCACGGTCTGGTGCGGCAGGCCCGTGTCCCGGCGCAGCACCCGCAGCGCCGGCACGCGCCGCAGTTGCAACAGCGGCGGCAGCGCGAAGCCCAGCAGCAGCGCCAGGCCGATGAGGAAACCCTGCACCGCCGGCAGCGGCGACGGCGGCGGCAGGTGCGAACCGATCAGGTCGGCCACCAGCGCCGAAATGGCGAACTGCGCGGCAAAGCCGAGCACGGTGCC
>DATNCF010000653.1:0-10257 GCA_035571675.1 Burkholderiales bacterium
CAGCCGGTCCTTGATGAGGCCGATGGTGGGCATGAAGTCGTCGCGCTTCAGGCCGTCCTTGTACAGGTCGTCGGGCCGGTAGTTCGAGGTCATGCAATAGACCACGCCCAGGTCCATGGTGCGCTGGAGCAGGCGGCCCACGATCATGGCGTCGGCGATGTCGTTGACGTGCATTTCGTCGAAGCAGATGACGCGGTAGCGCAGCGCGATTTTCCTCGCCAGCGCCGCCAGCGGATCGACCTGGCCCTTCAGCTCCTCGAGTTGGCGGTGCACGTCGCGCATGAAGTGGTGGAAGTGCACGCGGTTCTTGCGCACCACGGGCAGCGCCTGGTAGAAGCTGTCCATGAGGAAGCTCTTGCCGCGGCCGACGCCTCCCCACAGGTAGACGCCGCGCGGCAGGGGCGGCTTGACGATGAGCTTCAGCAGGGCGTTGCGGCGGCGGTGCTTGTAGGCCACCCACTCGTCGTAGAGCTGCTGAAGGCGCTCGACGGCGCGGTACTGGGAGGGATCGGCCTGGAAGCCGCGCTTTTCCAGTGCATCGCGGTAGATCTCGATGACCGAGAGGCCGCGTAGCTGGGTGGGGTCTACGTCGTCGGGCAGACTGGCTGTTTCGCTCATTGATACATCACATGTTCAGCGAACGCTTGTCCACGGCCAGAGCCGCTTCGTGCATGACCTCGGACAACGAAGGATGCGCGTGCACAATGCGCGCAATGTCTTCCGCCGCGGCCTTGAATTCCATTGCCACCACCGCTTCAGCAATTAATTCCGACGCGTGGGTGTTGACGATGTGCACGCCAAGTATTTCATCGGTCTTCGCGTGCGCCAGCATCTTGACGAAACCATGGGTGTCGCCATGGCCCAAGGCCCGTCCATTGGCCGAAAACGGAAATTGCCCCGTTTTATATGGCACGCCTTCGGCTTTGAGTGTCTGCTCGGTCTTGCCCACCCAGGCTATTTCCGGCGACGTATAGATGACCCAAGGTATTGCGTCGTAATTCACATGGCCCTTTTGCCCGGCGATCAGTTCCGCCGCCATGACGCCCTCCTCCTCCCCCTTGTGCGCCAGCATCGGCCCGCGCACCACGTCGCCCACCGCGAACACATTGGGCAAGGTCGTGCGGCAGTGGTCGTCGACCTCGATGAAGCCGCGCGCGTCGATCTTGAGCCCCACGGACTCGGCGCCCAGGTTGGCGGTGTTGGGCAGGCGCCCCACCGACACGATGAGCCGGTCGCATTCCAGCTTTTTAGCCGCGCCTTCGCCCTCGTATTCCACCACCACGCCCTTCTTGGTCGCGGACACTTTGGTGATTTTCACGCCGAGCTGGATGTCCAGGGACTGTTGCTTGGTGAAAATCTTCCACGCTTCCTTGGACACGGCCTCGTCGGCCGCGGCGAGAAAACTTGGCAGCGCCTCCAGGATGGTGACCTTGGCGCCCAGGCGCCGCCACACGCTGCCCAGTTCCAGGCCGATGACGCCGGCGCCGATGACGCCGAGGTTCTTGGGCACGTCGGAAAAGGCCAGCGCGCCGACGTTGTCGCAAACAATCTGGTTGTCCACGGGCACGCCCGGCAGGTGGCGCGCGGTTGAGCCCGTGGCGATGATGACCGACTTGGCCGTCACCGTTTCCGAGGTTTCACCCGACACTTCGATGGCCCAGCCCGCATTTGTTCCCGAGGCCGCTTTGCCGGTGAACTTGCCGTGGCCCTTGAGCCAGGTGATCTTGTTCTTGCGGAACAGGAACTCGATGCCGCCGGTCATCCTGCCGACGATGGCATCCTTGCGCGCCAGCATTTTCTTCAGGTCCACCGTGGCGCCGCTCACCGCGATGCCGTGGTCGGCCAGGCCGTGCAGGGCATGCTCGTACTGTTCGGAAGACTCCAGCAGCGCCTTGGAGGGAATGCAGCCCACGTTGAGACAGGTGCCGCCCAGGGCGCCCTTGCCGGCGGGGTTCTTCCATTCCTCGATGCAGGCCGTCTTCAGGCCGAGCTGCGCGGCGCGGATGGCCGCGATATAGCCGGCCGGGCCGGCCCCGATGACCACCACGTCGAATTCTTGTGCCGTCTTTTCGGTTGCCATGTCGTCCCCCTATACGTCGAGCAGCAGGCGCGCCGGGTCTTCCAGCGCGTCCTTCATGGCCACCAGGGCCAGCACGGCTTCGCGGCCGTCGATGATGCGGTGGTCATAGGACATGGCGAGGTAATTCATGGGCCGGATGACGATCTGGCCGTTCTCCACCACCGCGCGCTCCTTGGTGGCGTGCACGCCCAGGATGGCGCTTTGCGGGGGATTGATGATGGGCGTGGACAGCATGGAGCCGAACACGCCGCCGTTGGAAATGGAGAAGGTGCCGCCGGTCAGGTCCTCGATGGACAGCTTGCCGTCTTGCGCCTTCTTGCCGAACTCGGCGATTTTCTTCTCGATGTCGGCGAGGGTCAGTTGATCGGCGTCGCGCAGGATGGGCACCACCAGGCC
This sequence comes from Burkholderiales bacterium, assembly GCA_035571675.1. Classification (GTDB taxonomy): domain Bacteria; phylum Pseudomonadota; class Gammaproteobacteria; order Burkholderiales; family SG8-39; genus CAIYPG01. Next base: position 2,477 of record DATNCF010000653.1, read on the forward strand.
GCGCGGCGAGCCCACCGCGATGCCGATGTCGAAATAGCCGTGGTAGACGATGTCCGAGCCGTCCACCGAGGCGTTCACCACCGGGTACTTGCGCAGGGCGTGAATGGCGGCCTTGACGAAGAAGGACATGAAGCCGAGCTTCACGCCGTGCTCTTTCTCGAAGCGTTCCTGGTATTTCTTGCGCAGGTCCATGACCGGCTGCATGTTCACTTCATTGAACGTGGTCAGGATGGCCGCGGTGGACTGCGACTGCACCAGGCGCTCGGCGATGCGCGCGCGCAGGCGCGACATGGGCACGCGCTGCTCGGGCCGCCCGGCCAGGATGGAATCCACGCTCACGGGGGGCGGCGCCGAAGGCAATGTGCCAGGGCCTGCGGCGGCGGCACCGGAAGGTGTAGGAGCCGATGAGGAGGCGCCCAAGACGTCGGCCTTGGTGATGCGCCCGTCGCGGCCCGAGCCGGTCATGCGCGAGGGATCGATGCCCTGCTCTTCCACGAGCTTGCGTGCCGAGGGCATGAGGCGGGCGTCGCCGCGCGCGGTCTCGGCGCTGGCGGCGGGTGTGGGCGGCACGGCCGCGGGCGCGGTGCGTATAGGGGACGGCGGCTCGGCCGATGCCGCCTTGCCGTCACCCGCGCCGGCGGCGGCCTTGGCCTCGGTGTCGATGGTGGCGATCACTTCGCCCGCCACCACGGTGCCGCCGTCGCCCTTGACCACCTTAACCAGCACCCCGTCGGCGGGCGCCGGCAGCTCGAGCACGACCTTGTCGGTCTCGATGTCAATGAGGTTCTCGTCGCGGGCCACGGCTTCGCCCACCTGCTTGTGCCAGGCGAGCAGCGTGGCCTCGGACACCGATTCCGACAACTGCGGGACTTTCACTTCTACCAGCATTTTGATCGCTCCGTTTGGTTTTTCGCGAAGCTCGGCTTGGCCTTGCCATCGCGGACAACAAAAACGCAGTGCGTAACGCACCGGACGCTTATTATTTTCAGCCTAACGATTTACTAATCCATACCAATTTGGAAGTTCACACCAATTTAGTAGTTCATATCATCTGCAGTTTTTACACGAGGCTTCCCGCTCCGCGGGAAGGGCTAAAACCGTGCTCCATAGTAACGATCGGAGTGAGCTTTGCTTTTCATCCTTCCCCGCGGAGCGGGAAGCCTCGTGAATAAAACTAAACCCAATACCTGTCTTATCCCTTCAATTTTCCGAATGCTACTTCGATGAGTGCTTTCTGCCTCTCGTTGTGCTTGGCCAAGGATCCTCCCGCGGGTGCGGCGCCGGCTGGTCTGCTGGACACAAACAATTTCTGCTCCGGCCGCATGTTCTCGACGAAATAATGTCTCGTCTGGTACCACGCCCCCTGGTTCAAAGGTTCTTCCTGGCACCACACCACTTCTGTTGCCGACGGATAGCGTTTCATTTCCGCCGCAAACTGCTTGTGAGGGAATGGGTACAGTTGTTCCACGCGGATGATGGCCACGTTGTCCTTGCGCCGCTCGCGACGCGCCGCCAGCAGGTCGTAATACAGCTTGCCCGAGCAGGCCAGGATGCGCGTCACGTCCTTGGCGTCCAGGTCGTCGACTTCGCCGATGACGGTCTTGAATTCGCCCTTGGCCAGGTCCTTGAGCGGCGACACGGCCTCGGGCTTGCGCAGCAGCGACTTCGGGGTCAGCACGATGAGGGGCTTGCGGAACTGGCGCACCATCTGCCGGCGCAGCAGGTGGAATATCTGCGACGGGTTGGACGGCACGCACACCTGCATGTTGTGCTCGGCGCACAGCTGCAGGTAGCGCTCCAGGCGTGCCGAACTGTGCTCGGGCCCCTGCCCTTCGTAGCCGTGCGGCAGCAGCAGGACCAGGCCGCAGCCGCGACCCCACTTGGCCTCGCCGGCGGCAATGAACTGGTCGATGACCACCTGCGCGCCGTTGGCGAAGTCGCCGAACTGCGCTTCCCAGACGGTGAGCTGGTTGGGCTCGGCGCAGGCGTAGCCGTACTCGAAGCCGAGCACGGCCTCCTCGGACAGCACCGAGTCGATGACCACGAAGGGCGACTGCTTGTCGGAAATGTTTTGCAGCGGCACGTAGGCGCCCGAGTCCCAGCGCTCGCGGTTCTGGTCGTGCAGCACCGCGTGCCTGTGGGCAAAGGTGCCCCGGCCGCTGTCCTGGCCCGACAGCCGCACGCCGTAGCCGCCCACCACCAGCGTGGCGTACGCGAGGTTCTCGGCCATGCCCCAGTCGAGCATTTTCTTGCCCGCGGCCATGTCGCGGCGCGCCTGGATGACGCGTTCCACGGAGGGATGCAGCTTGAAACCCTCGGGCACGCTGGTCAGGCGCTCGCCCAGGCGCTGCAGGTCCGCCAGCGGCACCGAGGTGTCGGCATGGTCGGTCCACTTGGCGTTCAGGAACGGCGTCCAGTCGATGGCGTGCTTGCGCTGGAACGAGGACAGCACCGGGCTGGAGGTGGAGCGGCCCTCGTCCAGCGCCTGGCGATAGGCCTTGATCATCTGATCCGGGACGTCGGAGGCGATGACGCCCTGCGCCACCAGCTTGTCGGCGTAGAGCTTGCGCGTGCCGGCGTGCTGGCCGATCTTCTTGTACATCAGCGGCTGAGTGACGAAGGGCTCGTCCTGCTCGTTGTGGCCCAGGCGCCGGAAGCACACCAGGTCCACCACCACGTCGCGCTTGAACTGCTTGCGGAAGTCCATGGCGAGCTGGATGATGAACAGCGCCGCCTCGGGATCGTCGGCGTTGACGTGGAAAATGGGCGCCTCGATCATTTTCGCCACGTCGGTGCAGTACAGCGACGAGCGCGAGTCGCGCGTGTCCGAGGTCGTGAAGCCGATCTGGTTGTTGATCACGATGTGCACCGTGCCGCCCGTGGAGTAGCCGCGGGTCTGCGACAGGTTGAGCGTCTCCATGACCACGCCCTGGCCGGAGAAGGCGGCGTCGCCGTGCAGCAGGATGGACTGCACCTTGTCGCCGGTCTTGTCCTCGCGGCGGTGCTGGCGCGCCCGCACCGAGCCCTCCACCACCGGGTTGACGATTTCCAGATGCGAGGGGTTGAAGGCCAGCGACAGGTGGATGGGGCCGCCCGGGGTGGAGATGTCGGAGGAGAAGCCGTTGTGGTACTTCACGTCGCCGGTGGAGGCCAGGCCTTCGGGGTCGTGCTTGCCCTCGAACTCCGAGAACAGCTCCTTGGGCGACTTGCCCAGGGTGTTGACCAGCACGTTGAGGCGCCCGCGGTGCGCCATGCCCACCACCAGCTCCTCGATGCCGTGGGCGCCGGCGCGCTGCACGATCTCGTCCATGCAGGGAATGACGGTTTCGCCGCCCTCCAGCGAGAAGCGCTTCTGCCCCACGTAGCGGGTGTGCAGGTACTTCTCCAGGGTCTCGGCGGCGGTGAGTCGCTCGAGGATGCGCTTCTTGACCTCGGGGGTGAAGCTGGGCTGCGAGCGCACGGATTCGAGGCGCTGCTGGATCCAGGTCTTTTGCGCCATGTCGCTGATGTACATGTACTCGGCGCCGATGGAGCCGCAGTAGGTCTGACGCAGCGACTGCAGGATGTCGCGCAGCGTGGCGCGCTCCGGGCCCACCAGCGTGCCGGTGTTGAACATCAGGTCGAGGTCGGCCTCGGTCAGGTCGTAAAAGGCCGGCTCCAGCTCGGGAATGGCGGGACGCGGCTGGCGCTTGAGCGGATCAAGCTGCGCCCAGCGCACGCCCATGGTGCGGTAGGCCTGGATGAGCATGAGCACGAAAATCTGCTTGCGCTCCACGCCCAGTTCCGCGGGTGAGATCGTGCCGCGCAGCGTGCCTTTACGGGCCCTTTGTGCGAAGGATTCGACAATGGGGGCGTGAGCAATATCGCGGGCGTCGCTGGAGCCCGTGGCGGTGGCCGGCAGGAGCTGCATTTTGTCGAAGTACTCGCGCCACTGCTCGGGGATGGACTGGGGGTTGTCCAGGTAGGACTCGTAGAGTTGTTCCACGAAAGGAGCATTCGCCCCGAACAGGTAGGAATTGGACATAAATTGCTTCATGGCGCTCATGGCGTACTCCCGGTCACAACAGCACAGCTTCAATGTCTCTTTCACGAGGCCCGCTCCTTCGGAGCGGTAGTTTCAAGCCCCATCCTGCGGTCATCGGAGCGGCCTTTTCCCCCTCTGCGGAGCAGAGGGCCTCGTTCCGCGATTCCTAAAACACAAAAGGGGGCCAGCTTTCGCCGCCCCCTTTCTTTTCATCTGAAAAATCTGCTCAACGTTGCCCGATCGGCTTTACATCCCTGCGCGGGCTGCCGGTATAAAGCTGTCTCGGCCGTGCAATTTTGTTTTCCGGGTCGGAAATCATCTCGTTCCACTGGGCAATCCAGCCGACGGTCCGAGCCAGGGCAAAGATGCAGGTAAACATCGACACAGGAATACCCAAAGCCCGTTGCACGATCCCCGAGTAGAAGTCCACATTCGGGTACAACTTACGCTGCACGAAATATTCGTCTTCCAATGCTATTTTCTCTAGTGCTATGGCCAGCTTGAACAGCGGGTCGTCGTGCAGGCCCAGTTCGTTCAGCACCTCGTGGCAGGTCTCGCGCATGAGCTTGGCGCGCGGGTCGTAGTTCTTGTACACGCGGTGGCCGAAGCCCATGAGCTTGACGTTGGAGTTCTTGTCCTTCACTTTCTTGATGAACTCCGGCACCTTGGACACGTCGCCGATTTCCATCAGCATGTTCAGCGCCGCCTCGTTGGCGCCGCCGTGCGCCGGGCCCCACAGGCAGGCGATGCCGGCGGCGATGCAGGCGAAGGGGTTGGCGCCCGACGAGCCGGACTGGCGCACAGTGGAAGTGGAGGCGTTCTGCTCGTGGTCGGCGTGCAGGATGAAAATGCGGTCGAGCGCGCGCACCAGCACCTCGTTGACCTTGTAGTCCTCGGCCGGCACGGCGAACATCATGCGCATGAAATTGGCGGTGTAGCCCAGGTCGTTGCGCGGGTACACGAACGGCTGGCCCATGGCGTACTTGTAGGTCATGGCCACGATGGTGGGCAGCTTGGCGATGAGGCGGAAGGCCGAAATTTCGCGGTGCTCGGGATTGTTGATGTCCAGCGAGTCGTGATAGAAGGCCGACAGCGCGCCCACCACGCCCACCAGCACGGCCATCGGATGGGCGTCGCGGCGGAAGCCGGTGAAGAAGCGGCTGAGCTGGTCGTGCACCATGGTGTGCTGGGTCACGGTGCCCACGAACTTGTCTTTTTGGGCCTTGTTGGGCAGCTCGCCGTTCAGCAGGAGGTAACAGACCTCGAGGAAGTCGCAGTTCTGCGCCAGCTGGTCGATGGGGTAGCCGCGGTACAGCAGCACGCCCTGGTCGCCGTCGATGTAGGTGATTTTCGAACTGCAGGCCGCGGTGGACATGAAGGCCGGGTCGTAGGTGAACATGCCGGTCTTGCCGTACAGGGCGCGGATGTCGGCCACGTCCGGGCCGATGGTGCCCGACAGCACCGGAAAATCCACCGTCTTCCCGTCGTCGAGGGTCAGAACGGCCTTCTTGCTGGTACTCATTGTGCTCTCCTGTGTCTACATGGGGGCCGCCGCCGCATTTGGCAAGCGTTCCCCTCCCGTCCCCGGCCGGCGCTCAACACGCGCGCAGCAGCGTGACAATTTCGGTGGCAGCCGAACCTGCCTCCGCCTCTGGCTCGCGACGTCCGCTGAGGATTTCCCACAGCGAGTTATCGTCCAGCAGCAGCAGGGCCTTGAATGCCTCCAGCCGCTCGCCGTCCAGCGCCTCCCCGTGTCGCTCGAGGAATTTCTCCAGCACCAGGTCGTTTTCCAGCAATCCGCGCCGGCAGCTCCACTTCAGCCGGTTGAATTCCAGGGGACTCAAGTGCCGCGCCTTGTACTTTACCGATTAACTTTATACCGCTTCGGGCCATGCCGCTTTGAAGGCTCCCGCCTATACCGCCCTCTTCACCATGAGATCCTTGATCTTGCCGATGGCCTTGGTGGGATTGAGGCCTTTGGGGCACACGTCCACGCAGTTCATGATGGTGTGGCAGCGGAACAGCCGGTAGGGGTCTTCCAGGTTGTCCAGGCGCTCGCTGGTGGCCGTGTCGCGGGTGTCGGCGATGAAGCGGTAGGCCTGCAGCAGGCCGGCCGGCCCCACGAACTTGTCGGGATTCCACCAGAACGACGGGCAGGAAGTGGAGCAGCAGGCGCACAGGATGCACTCGTACAGGCCGTTCAGTTCCTCGCGGTCCTCCGGCGACTGGCGGCGCTCGGTCTCGGGCGGCTGCTCATTGTTCTGCAGGTAGGGCTTGATGGAGTGGTACTGCTTGAAGAACTGGGTCATGTCCACGATCAGGTCGCGGATGATGGGCAGCCCGGGCAGCGGCTTCAGTTCCACCGGCTCGGTGAGCGTGTTGAGCTTGGTGGTGCAGGCCAGGCCGTTCTTGCCGTTGATGTTCATGGCGTCGGAGCCGCACACGCCCTCGCGGCAGGAGCGCCGCAGGGCCAGGGAGTCGTCCTGCTCCTTGATGCGGTTCAGGGCGTCGAGCAGCATCTGGTCGGTGGCCTCGAGCGTGACGTCGTAGTCCTTCATGTAGGGCTGCGCGTCCTTGTCGGGGTCGTAGCGGAAAACGCGGAATTTCATGATCGGTCCGTTTTCATCGTTTGCAGCGTTAGCTACTAATTGGCTATTGGGCTTCTATTCCGAAGTAGGGGGATATACAAGGGGGATGAGTCCCCCTTGTTCCTTAATACGTCCGAACCTTGGGCTCGATGCTCTCGGCGGTCATGGGCTTGAGGTTCACGGGCTTGTATTCCAGCCGGTCGCCGTCCTTGTACCACAGGGTATGCTTGAGCCAGTTCACGTCGTCGCGCGCATGGTGGTCGGCGCGGTCGTGCGCGCCGCGCGACTCGGTGCGGGCCTGCGCCGACACCATGGTGGCGCGCGCCACCTCGATGAGGTTGTCCAGTTCCAGGGCCTCGACGCGGGCGGTGTTGAACACCTTGGACTTGTCCTTGATCTCGGTGCGCGCGGCGCGGTCGGATACTTCGCGGATCTTGCGCACGCCCTCGTCCAGCATGTCGGGGAAGCGGAACACGCCGCAATGCGCCTGCATGATCTTGCGCATCTCTTTCGCCACCACGGCGTAGGGTTCGCCGCCCTTCTGGTTGTCGAGGCGCGCCAGGCGCGCGAGCGAATAGTCGGCGGCGTCCTTCGGCAGATCCTTGTGGCCGGGGTTTTCGCGCAGGAAGCGCACCACCGCGTCGCCCGAGGCCTTGCCGAACACCAGGAGGTCGGTGAGCGAATTGGTACCCAGGCGGTTGGCGCCGTGCACCGAGGCGCAGCCGCACTCGCCCGCGGCGTAGAAGCCGGGAACGACGGCATTGAGGTCGCCGGTTCCGTCACGATTCAAGCGGGGCACCACCACTTCGCCGTGGAAGTTGGTGGGTATGCCGCCCATCTGGTAGTGCACCGTGGGCACCACCGGAATGGGGTCCTTGATGGGATCGACGTTGGCGAACTTGATGGCGATTTCGCGGATGCCGGGCAGGCGCTTCTCGATCTTTTCCACGCCCAGGTGGTCGAGCTTGAGCAGCACGCAGTCGCCGTCCTTGCCGGCGCCGCGGCCCTCCTTGATTTCGGTGGCCATGGCGCGCGACACCACGTCGCGGCTGGCGAGGTCTTTCATGGTAGGCGCGTAGCGCTCCATGAAGCGTTCGCCGTTCTTGTTCAGCAGGTAGCCGCCCTCGCCGCGCACGCCCTCGGTGATGAGCACGCCCGCGCCCGCCACG
>DATNCF010000654.1:0-2233 GCA_035571675.1 Burkholderiales bacterium
CTGGCCCGCCATGACCTCGCTGCGGCGCATCTTGCGCAGCATGTCGAACTCGCGCTTGCGGACAAAATCGTTGCGCCGCTTGCGCTCGATCATCTCCTTGAGCATCTGCTTGGAGTAGCTGCTCTCGCGATCGACCTCCTGCTGGTCGAGGTCAGCCCAGTTCGTCGTCGGGTTCCTGACGAACTTCACCACCTTCGAGAACAAGCCGGTGCTTTCTTCCTTCGACGGCATGGCGGTGGCGTGGTCCTGGATACGGCTGGATGGCGCGCGAATCAGTCGCCGAACATTTTCTGCTTGAGTTCGCGGCGCTGCTGGGCCTCGAGCGAAAGGGTGGCGGTGGGCCGCGCCAGCAGGCGCCCCACACCGATCGGCTCACCGGTCTCGTCGCAATAGCCGTAGTCTCCGGCGTCGATGCGGGCGATCGACTGCTCGATCTTCTTTAGCAGCTTGCGTTCGCGATCCCGCGTGCGCAGTTCCAGCGCGTGCTCTTCCTCGATGGTGGCCCGGTCGGCCGGATCCGGCACGATCACGGTGTCTTCGCGCAGATGCTCGGTCGTTTCGCCTGCGCTATTGAGGATTTCCTGCTTGAGCTGCGCGAGCTTGTAGCGGAAGAAGGCCATCTGCTTCTCGTTCATGTATTCCGAGTCGGGCATCGCCATCACTTCGGCGTCGGTCAGCTCTTCCGCCGGCTTGCTCTTCCAGTTGTTGGCGAGCTTGCTGTCTTTCTTGGTGGCTATCAGCGGTGGGGGGGCAAGAACGGAAGGGGCCATGGTTTGCGTATAGCTTGCTTTGGCAGCGGTCGACGCCACGGATTGGGCCATTGAAGGCACCGTGATCTGCGCCAGCCGCGCCGAGGGTTTGGTGGCCCGTGCCGGCTCGGCGGTCAAAGTCGCGGCATCGGGGCGGGGCGGCATGGCACGCGGCAGCGCGGGCGATACCGGTTTTGATCTGGCGGCCGCCTTCGCGGGAGCTGCCTTGGGTTTGGCAGCGGCCTTGGCCGCCGGTTTGGCTTTGGGAATCGGCAACGCCTTCTTGGCGACCGGCTTGGCTGTCTTCTCGGGCATTTTTTTCGCCGATGCCTTGGCGGCCGGCTTGACTGCTGTTTTTTTGGCCGGCGCCGCCTTGGCTTGCGGCTTCACCGGGACTTTCTTGGCGGGCGCCTTTTTGGCGGCGGCCTTGACCGCCGGCTTGGCGGACTTGGACGCAGGCTTGGCCCTAGCCGGTTTGCTGGCCTTGCTGCCGGGCCTGGTGGCCTTGACGCTGGCCTTTGGTTGAGGCTTCACTTCCGATCTCCTCGCGGCAGCAGCGGTGGCGTGAAATCCCGCACGCGCCGGCCTTCCTTGTTCTGGTGATGGATCGCCTTCATTTTCATGAATGCGAGTTATACCCTGATTGTCGGCCCCTGGGCGCTCACGGCTGGGGTTTTCAGTCGCGCGCGAAGGCGCGGCCCCGCCAAATGGCAGGCCCATCAGTTGCAGAATCGAGACAAACATCGGGTGCGCTCATTTTGGAAAAACGCGCTAGCCTAACTCAGCTTTACCGCGGATTTTTGGCGCCCCGCTAATTATTTTCGGATTGAGGCGAAATGCGCGAAATCCCGCTCGGCAAGGGGTGCTACACCAGGCACTGTTCGAGCCCCTGCAGAAAGATATCCTTCGGCAGCTCGATTCCGATGAACACCATCTTGTTGATGCGCTTTTCGCCCTCGGCCCACAGCGGCCCCAGATCGCTGCCCATCAACTGGTGCACGCCCTGGAAGATCACCTTGCGGTCGGTGCCCCGCATATGGAGCACGCCCTTGTAGCGCAGCATGCGCGGCCCGTAGATGTTGACGATCGCGCCCAGGAAGTCCTCCAGCTTGGCCGGATCGAATTCGCGGTCCGACCTGAACACGAAGCTCTTGACGTCGTCATCATGGTGATGATGGTGGCCGTGGCCTTCGCCGCCGTGGGAGGGGTGGTCGCAATCCTCGCCGTGCTCGTGATCATGGTGATCGTGGTCATGATCGTGCGCCTCCTCCTCCTTGAGAAAGTCCGGGTCGATGTCGAGCTTCGCGTTCAGGTTGAAGCCGCGCAGGTCGAACACCTCGGATAGCGCCACCTCGCCGAAGTGCACCGCCTTTTGCGGCGCGCGCGGGTTCATGTGCTTCAAGCGGTGGATCAGCGCGTCGGTCTCGTCCTGGGCCACCAGGTCGGTCTTGCTGATGAAAATCTGGTCGGCGAAGCCCACCTGC
>DATNCF010000655.1:0-4429 GCA_035571675.1 Burkholderiales bacterium
GCTGCGCGACCCCTTCTTCCGGCGCTTTTTCAATATTCCCGATGCGCAGGCCAAGCCGCAGCAAAGCGCAGGCTCCGGCGTGATTGTGGACGCCGCGCGCGGCCTGGTGCTGACCAACAACCACGTCATTCGCGACGCCCAGGAAATCGTGGTCACGCTCAAGGACCGCCGCCAATTGCAGGCCAGGCTGGTGGGCACGGATCCGGGCACTGACGTGGCGCTGCTGCGCATCCCGGCCAATGGCCTCACCGCCATGAAGTTCGGCGACTCGGACGCGCTCAACGTGGGCGACTTCGTGGTGGCCATCGGCAATCCCTTCGGCATCGGCCAGACCGTGACATCGGGCATTGTGTCGGCCCTGGGCCGCACCGGCCTCGGCATCGAGGGCTATGAGGAATTCATCCAGACCGACGCCTCCATCAACCCCGGCAATTCGGGCGGCGCGCTGGTGAACCTGCGCGGCGAGCTCATCGGCGTGAACACCGCCATCCTGGGGCCCGCGGGCGGCAACGTGGGCATCGGTTTCGCCATTCCCGCGGGCATGGTGAAACTGGTCATGGACCAGTTGCTGCGCTTCGGCGAGGTGAGGCGCGGCAAGCTCGGCGTCACCACCGACGATCTCACGCCGGATCTCGCGCGCAAGCTGAAAATCGGCGGCAACCTCACCGAGGGCGCGCTGGTGGTGAGCGTGGAGAACGGCTCGCCGGCGCAAAAGGCCGGCCTGCGCAAGGACGACGTCGTGGTGGGCGCCAACGGCCGCGTGGTGCGCAACTCGGCCGACGTGCGCAACCGCATCGGCCTCACGCCGGTCGGCGAGGAAGTGGACCTGAAAGTCATCCGCGACGGCCAGCCGGTGCAGATCAAGGCGCACGTAGCGGAGCTGTTCGCCGCCACCGCCGCGGCCGGCGAGGCCGTGCCGCAACTGGCCGGCGCCAAGATTTCCAACATCGAGCCGGGCATGCCCATGCACGGGCAGATCGAGGGCGCCATTATCACCGCCATCGAGAACAACAGCCCGGCGGCCAAGAGCGGGCTGCGGCCGGGCGACATCATCTACGGCGTGAACCGGACCCGGATACGCAACGTGAAGCAGTTGCTGGAGGCGCTGCGCGACAACGAACGTCCCATGCGGATAGCCCTTTTACGTGGCGAATACCGGCTGACACTCACCATACGTTGATTGACTTGTGCTGACTGGAATTGAACTTGATGGCGATTCAGCCCATTCGTTACCGCTTGTTCCCCGCTTCTCCCGAGGCGCATGTTTTCGAAGTCGAGTGCACGGTGGCCGATCCGGATCACGAGGGCCAGCGCTTCGCGCTGGCGGCCTGGATCCCCGGTAGTTACCTGGTGCGCGATTTTGCGCGCCACATCGTCACCATCCGCGCTTCGGCGGGCAGCGGCGCGCGCGAACGCGCCGTGCCGCTGAAGAAGCTGGACAAGCACACCTGGCAGGCGGCGGCGCTGCCGGCGGGTTCCGGCCCGCTCACCGTGCGCTGCGAGGTGTACGCCTGGGACATGTCGGTGCGCGGCGCGCATTTCGACACCACCCACGCCTTTTTCAACGGCACCAGCGTGTTCCTGCGCGCGCTGGGACGCGAAGACCGGCCCTGCGAAGTGGAACTGCTGCCGCCGCGCGGGCGGCGCTATGCGCGCTGGCGCGTGGCCACTTCACTGCGTCCGGCGCGCGGCGCCGGCGCCGCCCGGCAATACGGCTTCGGACGCTACGCCGCCGACAACTACGACGAGCTCATCGACCATCCGGTGGAAATGGGCGATCTCACGCTGGCCACCTTCCGCGCCGGCGGCGTGCCGCACGACGTGGCCATCACCGGCCGGCACCGCGCCGACATGGCCCGGCTCACGCGTGACATGCGTCGGGTGTGCCAGCAGCAGATCGACCTGTTTGACGCCAGCGCGCGCGCGCGCTCCAGCGGGGGCGGGCGACCGGGGCGGGCGCCGTTCCAGCGCTACGTGTTCCTGGTGACGGCGCTGGGCGAGGGTTACGGCGGCCTGGAGCACCGCGCTTCCACGGCGCTGGTGTGCTCGCGCAACGACCTGCCCACGCCGGGCATGGGCGCGGCCAGCGAGAGCTACCGCGGCTTCCTGGGCCTGGTGAGCCACGAATATTTCCACGCCTGGAACGTGAAGCGCATCAAGCCGGCCGCGTTCACGCCCTACGACCTGGACCGCGAGAACTACACCGGCCTCTTGTGGGCCTTCGAGGGCCTGACCTCCTACTACGACGACCTTGCGCTGGTGCGTTCGGGTCTGCTTAGCCGCGAGCAATACCTGGAGCAGCTCGGCCGCAACATCACGCAATTGCTGCGCACGCCCGGCCGCAAGAAGCAGAGCGTGGCCGATTCCAGCTTCGACGCCTGGATCAAGTACTACCGGCAGGATGAGAACACGCCCAATGCCGTGGTGAGCTACTACGGCAAGGGCAGCCTGGTGGGGCTGTGCCTCGACCTGCTCATCCGCCGCGAAACCGCCGGCCGCCGTTCGCTGGACGACGTGATGCGCGCGCTGTGGAAGCGCCATGACCAGACCGGCAAGGGCGTGGGCGAGGACGACATCGAGAAGCTGGCCGAGGCCGTCAGCGGGCTGTCGCTGCGCCGCCAGTTCAATGCCTGGCTGCGCGGCACGGCCGAGCTGCCGCTGGCGGAACTGCTGGCCGGCCACGGCATCGAACTCAGGCTGCGTCCGGCCGAGTCGGGCGCGGACCGCGGCGGGCGGGCTTCATCGCGCGGCGAGGCCGAACTGCGCAACCGGCCGGTGCTGGGCGTGCGCGGCACGGCGGCGACCGGCGAGTACCGCCTCACCCACGTGCTGGACGGCGGCGCGGCCCAGGCCGCGGGCCTGGCGGCGGGCGACGCGGTGGTGGCCGTGGATGGATTGCGGGTGCCCGCTGGCGGGCTGGATGCGGCCATAGCCGGCCGGCGGCCGGGCGACAGCGTGGAGCTGCATGCCTTCCGCCGCGACGAGCTTCACGTGTTCCAGGTGCGGCTGGGTGCCCCGGCGACGGACACCGCCAGCCTTCACGTGGCCGCGGCCACCAACGCGGGCGGCCGGGCCGCGGCGCGGTTGCTCGAGCGCTGGCTGAAGGGTTGAAGCAGAGTTGATTGCATCTGAAGGGAATCGAGGACGATGAAGGAAGCCCTGCTGGTCATTGCCCGCCACGGCGAAACACAATGGAACGCCGAGCAGCGCTTCCAGGGTTTCAGCGACAGCCCGCTCACGGCCACGGGCGAGGCCCAGGCCGAGGCCCTGGGCGGCCGCCTTGCCGGCGAGCGCTTCGACGCCATTTACTGCTCCGACCTCGGCCGGGTGCGCCAGACCGTGGCGCCGCTGATCGCCCGCACCGGCCAGGAAGTGCGGTTCGATGCCGCGCTGCGCGAGCGCTGCTACGGGCTGCTGGAGGGTAAGACCCTGCCCGAACTGGAGCGGGAGTTTCCACACGAGCTGGACAACTACCGGGGTCGCGACCCGGAATCGGTTCCGCCCGGCGGCGAGAGCGTGGCGCAATTCCACGCCCGCATCATCGCCGCGCTGGAGCGCATCGCCGCCGACAACCTGGGCCGCAAGGTCGCCATCATCGCCCACGGCGGCGTGCTCGGCGCGCTGTACCGGCACATCAACGGAATGCCGCTCAACGCGCCGCGCAGCTATTCACTGGCCAATGCCAGCATGAACCGCTTTGTTTACACGCGCAAGCGCTGGATGCTGGAGCTGTGGGGCGACGTCTCGCACCTGTCCGGCACCGTCCTGAACGATTTGTGAGAACGCCATGAGCCAAACGGCCCCGCCCTCTTCAGAGTCCCCCAACGCACCGCGCGGCGTGCTCACGGGCAAGCGCGTGCTGGAGCTTGGGCGCGTGCTGGCCGCGCCCTATGCGTCGCAGATCCTCGGCGACCTGGGCGCGGAAGTATTCAAGTTCGAACGGCCCGGGCAGGGCGACGACTCGCGCCATTACGCGCCGGTGTACATGCCGGCCATCCCGGGCGCGCCCGGCCTCGCCGGCCAGCGCGGGGACGCGGCGCACTACATCAGCGTCAACCGCAACAAGAAAAGCATCACGCTCAACATCGCCGATCCGCGCGGGCAGGAGGTGATCAAGCGCCTGGCCGCCGACGCCGACGTGCTGATCGAGAACTACAAGACCGGCGACCTGGCGCGCTACGGCCTGGGCTACGAGCAGTTATCGAAGATCAATCCCCGCCTGGTGTATTGCTCGCTCACGGGCTACGGCCAAAACGGGCCGTATGCGGACCGCCCGGGCTTCGACCCGGTGTTCCAGGCCATGTGCGGCTTCATGTCGGTCACCGGCATCCAGGACGGCAAGCCGGGCGCCGGACCGCTGCGCGCCGGCATCAACATCATCGACATCATCGCCGGCTGGAATGCGGCCATGGCCATCATGTCGGCGCTG
>DATNCF010000656.1:0-3018 GCA_035571675.1 Burkholderiales bacterium
CTATCCCAACGGCGTGGACTACCTCGTGGCGTGGCTGGCCATTGTGCGCGTCGGCGCCGTGGCCACGCCCTTCAGCAGCTTTTCCACGGCGCGCGAGTTCCACAACCTCATCAACCACGGCCGGGTGGAGGTGCTGCTCGCCACCAGCGCCTTCCGCGCCCACCGCTATGACGAGCGGCTGCAGGAGGCGCTGCCCGGCCTGCGCTTCGACCGGCCGCCGCCGCCGGCCACGCCCGAGGCGCCCAAGCTGCGCGAGATATTTTTCTCCGGTGCGGGCATGCCCGAGCGCGATCCAGGCTGGTCCATCGACCGCCTTATCGGCCAGGCGCCCAAGATCAGCGAGGATGCCCTGCGCCGCTCAGAAGACGCGGTGCGCCTGGAAGACCGTCTGGGCATCATCCACACCTCGGGCTCGACCAGCGCGCCCAAGGGCGTGATCCACCGCCACGGCCAGCTCATCCGGCACGTCAACAACCTCAACGAAATCCGCGGCCACGGCCGCGGCCATACGCTGTTCTGCAACTCGCCGTTCGTCTGGGTGGGCGGCATGGCGTACTCGCTGCTCGGCACCCTGGTGGCGGGCGGGCGGCTGCTGTGCTCGAACGCCGCCAAGGCCGGCGACATGCTGGACGTGATCGAGCGCGAGCGTCCCGACCTGGTGAACGGCTTCGCCGCCACGGTGGCCCACCTCGCGGCCGATCCCACTTTCGCGCGCCGCGATTTCTCTTTCATCAAGCGCGGCAATCTCTATCCCATCGCGCCGCACCTCGCCCCCAAGGATCCCGAGCTGCGCCACAACATGCTGGGCATGACCGAGACCGGCAGCGTGTGCCTGCTAGACGGCGACGAGAACGAGGTCCCCGAGCGGCTGCGCGGGTCCTTCGGCAAGGCGGCGCCGGGCTTCGAGACGCGCGTGGTCGATCCCGACACGGGCAAGGACTGCGCGCACGGTGAGCCCGGCGAGCTGTGGTTCCGCGGGCCGTTCCTCATGGAAGGTTACCTGGGCAAGGAAACGGAAAGCTTCGACGCCGAGGGCTGGTTCCACACCGGCGACCTTGTGGCGCGCGACGCCGAGGGCTATTTCTACTTCAAGGGCCGGCGCGGCGACATGATCAAGACCGCCGGCGCCAACGTCTCGCCGCGCGAGGTCGAGAGCGTGCTGACCGAGGTGACGGGCCTGCGCAGCCACGTCATCGGGGTGGACGACCCGGCGCGCGGGCAACTGGTGGTGGCGGTGCTGGTGGCGCCGCCGGAAGCGGCGCTGAACGAGCAGGCCCTGCGCGCCAGGCTCGCGGGCAAGCTCTCGAGCTACAAGGTGCCCAGGCATTTCGTGCGCATGGCCGAGACCGAGGTTCCCATGCTGTCCACGGGCAAGATTGACGGCAAGGCCCTGAAGCAGGAACTGGCCAGGCGCATCCAGTCCCCTGCCTAGCGCCGGGCGCTGCCCCCTATCGCCGGTCAGCCAAAAAGCGCCATACCGGCGATAATTCCGGCGCCGCCGAGGGAGGGGCGAAGCTCAGTCCCACGCATTTCGTCATGCGCACCGGCACGTCAAGGACCGAGCATGGAAAGAAACGAGACCAAGGCCAAGAAAAAGACCCGGACCGCGCGCGCGCGCCCCGGGTTCAGGATGCCCAAGGCGGCCGAGGTGCTTGCCGACCATTTCCGCCGCCGCATCATCCGCGGCGAGTTGAAAGAGGGCGACCGCCTGCCGAAGGAGCAGGTGCTCATCGACCGCTACGGCGTGTCGCGCTCCACTTTCCGCGAAGCCTTCCTGTTGCTGGAATCCGAGGGCCTCATCAGCGTGTCGCGCGGCGCGCGCACCGGCGCGCTGGTGCACCGTCCCAACGTCAAGGCCGCGGCGCGCCAGATGAACTTCATCATGCAGGCGCACAACGTCACCCTGGATGACATCTACCGGTCGCTGGCGATCATCGAGCCGGCCGTGGTGCGCTCGCTGGCCGAGCGCACCACCAAGGCCGACATCAGCGTGCTGCGCGCCCTCATCGCCAAGACCTACAAGAGCATCGACGACGACCACGCCTACGCCGAGAACGCCGCGGACTTCCACCGCGTGCTGGTGGAGCGCGCCGGCCTGGTGAGCTTCGCCCTCATCATGGACCTGCTCAGCCACCTGGTGGGCGGCTACTTCCAGTCGGCCTCGGAAATGCTGCCGCGCAAGGAGGCCCATGCCAACAAGATGGCCGTGATGAAGACCAAGGAGAAGCTGGTCGACCTCCTGGAGAAGCACGACGCCGACGGGGCCGAGGCGCTGTGGCGCAAGCACTTCGAGGCCATCCGCGAGCACATGATGCGCTGGCAGCCCTCCAAGGCCGTCGAGGACATTTTCTTCAGGTAGCGGATCGAGGTTGAAGTCCCTGGCAAACCCGGGATGGAAGGGCAGGTCGCTCGGCTATTATAATAAGTACACTATATTTACTTGGTGGAGAGTGGAATGGCCGAACCTTCCGGAAACCCCAACTACGGCGTGCTGACCGAAGAAGGCATCGAGAGGCTGAAAAAAAGGATCGGCATTTTCCAGAAGGAACCCACCCAGCCGCATAACTATGAAGTCAGTTGGGACGGTTCGCGGCATTTCGCCGCCGGCCACGGCGACGACAACCCGTTGTTCTGCGAACCCGAATACGGCAAGAACACGCGCTGGGGCGGCCTGATCGCGCCGCCGCTGTTTTTCTGGACCATGGGCCAACCCGTGGACCCCAGGAACACGCCCGAGGAAAAAGCCCTGCTCAAGGGCGATCCGCTCATCGGCCTGGGCGCCTATCAGGCCATCATGGACTACGAGTGGTGGCGTCCGCTCAGCCTGGGCGACCGGCTTTGGGTCCGCCGCACCATCCTCGGCGTGGACGTAAAGGAGAAAAGCGCCTTCAGCGGCCGCTCGGTGCACGAGACGCGCGGCTACATCTACCACACCCACGCCGGCGAGCCGCACGCCATACGCCGCGGCATGTGGGTGCGCGCCGAGCGCCACAAGTCGGCCGAGAAGAAGAAGGAATA